>JAGXIO010000236.1 GCA_024635555.1 Saccharicrinis sp. | reverse complement strand
TGGGCAGAAGCCTTAAAGGGAATGCGAGATAAACCTTTGTCTGAGAAATTATAGAATATGAGAACAGGAAGATTAGAAGCATTTAGTGACGGGGTATTGGCGATTATAATAACTATAATGGTTTTAGAAATGAAAGTACCCAAAGGCACAGATATTGAAAGTCTGAAACCAATATTCCCTGTGTTTCTTACGTATATATTAAGTTTTATTTATGTAGGTATCTATTGGAATAACCATCACCACTTGTTTCAGGTTGTTAATCGTGTAAACGGTAAGATTTTGTGGGCAAACCTCAAGCTATTGTTTTGGTTGTCCCTTTTTCCATTTGTTACGGGTTGGATGGGGGAAAATCATATTCAAACTATTCCAACTGCCTTATATGGAAGTGTTCTGTTTATGGCTGCCTTATCCTTTAAGATGTTGGTTTATTTTGTGATAAAAAATGAAGGAAAAACCTCAACGCTTGGCAAGGTGTATCAAAATGATAGAATACTTGTTGTTTCGTTGTTATTATATTTTGTCGGCATTATTCTATCATTTTTTATACCTTTAGTGAGTATTGCAATATACTTGGTGGTTGCCCTAATTTGGATTAAACCCGACAAACGAATAGAAAAAACAATAAACGAATAACTTATGGCAAAGATAGTACATGAAGATAATGAAAAGCAAGGTCGCTTTGTAATTTATGAAAACGATGTGTTTGCTGGTAAAATGACTTACACGTGGTCGGGAAAAACACATTTTATTATTGAGCACACCACCGTTGAAGATAAGTTTGCCGGTAAAGGTTTGGGCAAACAAATGGTGATGGAAGCAGTAAGTTTTGCCCGTAAAAAAAACGTAAAAATTGAAGCGCGCTGCTCCTATGCCCAAAAAGTACTCGACTCCGACGACAACCTTAAAGATGTTAGGGGGTAGATCATTACCCTCAATATATTAAGCGTTAATTATGGTTTAAAGATACAACCAACTGGATTTTTTATCTAGGTTAACCGAGAATAACTGCAAAATAGATATAGCATATCTCCTAATTTCAGAAGAATTGGCATGGAAGCATTACAGCAATAAATAGGTTTGTTATTGTGGTTTTTTACATGACTAAAATACTTCTCTTTCTTTCTGTTTTTCCTTATTTCTATTGTATTTCATTTTATTTCCCCGTGTTTCTATTTCCCTTTATTTAGACTGATTATGTATTGCTCAATACATGATAATCAGAGTTTTTTTTTCAATTGATACATTGTATTTTACGGCCTATTAATGAATTATTTCTTTAATGAAAATAAAAGAGATTGCCAAAGTGCTAAATGCACAGGTTGTATGCGGATTGGAATACGTTGATAACGAAATTACCCGCGGTTTTGCAAGCGACTTGATGAGCGATGTGCTTACCTTGGATACCGATAAAATGGTGCTGATAACAGGCTTAGCCAATGTGCAGACCATTCGGACGGTAGAAATGTCGGATGTAAATTGTATCGTGTTCGTACGCAACAAACAGGTAACACCCCAAATGTTGGAGTTGGCTCGTTTGGAGAGTTTGGTGTTAATTCAATGTGAGTATTCGATGTTTAAGGCTGTAGGTATATTATACGCCGCTGGTCTGTTACCCGTTTATTAATGTGCCATGGAATTTATTTACGAAGTTGAAGGTGGTAATTTCATCAAAGCGGGCAATGCTTCAAGCGCTGTAAAAAAAACATTAAAGCAACTGAACGTCGATCCCAAAATAGTTAAAAGAACCGTGGTAGCCCTATATGAGGCCGAAGTGAACATTGTGGCTCACGCCTATCGTGGCAGCATAACGGTAAATATTAACGCAAGGAGTATCCGTATCATTCTGGATGATGATGGGCCTGGCATACCCGATATTGAACTGGCCATGCGCCAAGGATATTCCACGGCATCGCCTAAAGTGCGCGAAATGGGTTTTGGTGCCGGAATGGGCCTCCCCAATATAAAAAAGAATGTGGACGAGCTTAATATGAGTAGCATCGTAAACAAGGGAACTAAAGTAGAGATGATTACGTATTTATAGGGAATTTGTAAAATTTTTATAGGGCTAAATGAGTAAACAGCAAATATATCATGCCTTAAAGGTTGACAACAATATTTGTTACGGTTGTACACATTGTATGAGCGTGTGCCCTACCGATGCCATCCGAATTAACGAAGGTAAAGCTTTAATACTAAAAAAAAGATGTGTGGATTGTGGCGAATGCCTTAAAGCTTGCCCGGTAGATGCCATTTATGTTGAGCAGGACGATTGGGACAACATATTTGATTACGAGTGCCGCGTAGCATTAGTTCCGGCTGTTTTTACGGGCCAGTTCCCCACATCCATCTCCGAAGAGGAGATATTTAGCATGATGAAAGAGTTGGGCTTCACCCATGTTTTTCAGGCCGAATTTATGGTGGATGTGCTTAATGAGCTGCTGGACGGTCAAATACAGCGTAAACCTGAAAAGCCCCTGATATCCACTTTTTGTCCTTCGGTAGTTCGCCTGATACAAGTTAAGTTCCCTTCCCTTATCGACCACATCGCCTCGGTAAAGCCTCCGGTGGACGCCTCGACTGCATTTTACCGTAAGTTGCTTGCCGCCCAAGGCATACCCGAAAAGCAAATAGGAATATTTTATATTACCCCCTGTGCCGCTAAAATTGCTGCCATCAAAGGCATAGGCAAGGATGGTGAAGCTGTTATAAACGGCGTGATTAACATGAGCTACCTCTATAATAAACTTTACACCAGAATAAAAAACAGCAAAAAAGAGATGCGCCAACTCCCGGTTCTTCCGCATTTATCCTCAAAAGCTATTCAATGGAGTTTAACGCGCGGCGAAGCCGATAATATGAAGGGTAACTGTCTCGCCGTGGACGAAATACATAACGTAATAGAATTTTTGGAGCACTTAGAAGACGAAGATATTCCTAAGGTAGATTTCCTGGAACTGCGCGCTTGTGATCAAGGCTGTGCCGGAGGAGTGTTGTTGCATGGCAACCGCTTTTTAACCGTAGAAAGAATGAAGCGAAGAGCTAAGCAGTTGGGAAGTGAGAATGGCCATGTAAATTGGAAAGATCATAAGGATATTATTGAAGATAAAGATTTGTTTATCAGCAAGGTAAATCCCTTGCCGGCTATGACGTTGGATGAGGATTTTGCCGAAGCATTAAAAAAGATGGAGCGCATCCGAAACCTCATGTGCTATCTACCGGGTATCGATTGTGGAGCCTGTGGGTCACCCAACTGCCAGGCTTTAGCCGAGGATATAGTGCAAGGTAAAGCCAACCTGAGTAATTGTGTTTTTTTGCAGCGGATGATGGAAAAAAGCAATAAACTGAGTAGCGAGCACGCCATCCGTATCATCGAAAAAACATGGGGTAAAGATAGATTAAGTAAGGACTGTAAAAAGTTAGGAGCTAAAAATGAAGGTATGTGATTTGGTCGATAAACTCGACCTAAAAGTTTTTTGTGGACAGCAAGGCATAAATAGGTTAGTGGATGGTGCTTATGTATCCGATTTGCTAAGCGATGTGATGGGCAATGTGGATGAAAACAATGTTTGGATAACCCTGCAAACCCATAAGAATATTGTGGCCATCGCTTCTTTAAAAGAGGTAGCAGCCATAATTTTGGTTAAAGGACATGAGCCCGAGCAAGCAGCCCTGGAACAAAGCAACACAGAAGGTATCCCCATTCTGGGAACCAAACTGGAAACTTTTGAAATAGCCGGCAGGCTGTATGCCTTGCTGAATGAGTCATAGAGAAATAGTATGGAACGGTATGGAACGGTTCTTTATCCACGTGCTGTAAATAAAGAACCGTTCCTTAGATTATCTTTAAACTAATAAGGAAATGAAAAACTATCGGGTCGATTTACATATTCATACAGTGCTTTCGCCCTGCGCGAGTTTGCATATGAGTCCCGATGTTATCATTCAGCGAGCATTGGAGCAAAAGTTGGATATCATCGGCATAGCCGACCATAACAGTACCAAGCAGTGTGAAGTAATAAGTGAAATGGGCAAGGAAGTGGGATTGACGGTTTTATGTGGTGCCGAAATTAACACCAAAGAAGAGGTGCACTGTCTAACTTTCTTTGGAAATATGGATAAGCTTAAAGAGTTTCAACGGTATTTGGATGTACACCTCCCCGTGGTTAAGAATAAACCGGACTTATTTGGCGATCAGGTATGGGTGGATAAAGAAAATAATATTTTGGGCGAAGAACAGCGCCTGTTAATTGTGGGCTTAGATGTTTCGATAGACGAAGTGAGCGAAAAGGTCGCTGAATTGGAAGGCTTGTTTATTCCGGCTCATGTGGATAAACCAAGCAATAGTATAATTAGCCAGTTGGGTTTTTTGCCGGATTACCTCACTGTTTCAGGTGTTGAGCTAAGTGCAAACGTTAACATTGGAGAGTTTGAAAGCAAACATCCATGGATAAAGGATTCTACTAAACTAGTAAATTCGGATGCGCACATGCCGGAGCAAATCGGAAGCAGTTATACTGTGATGCAATTGCAAGAACCAACGTTTGATGAAGTGAAAATGGCATTGAAAAACGAAACAGGAAGGCACGTTATCCGGCTATCCATAAAAGGGGAGAGCTTTGATAGTTGGATCATTAAATCCTGAAAGGATTAAATATGAATAACCACGGGTGAAACCCGTGGAGTTTAATCCCAAAGGAAAGGAGCCCTGAAAGGGTTCAACCTTTGATTTGAATTTCATAATGAATGTCCGATAAATAGTAATTATCATCCATTAAATTTTAAAACAAATGCGCGACATATCCATGCACATACTCGATATAGCCGGAAACTCGGTTAGGGCTGGGGCATCGCTCATCGAAGTGTCTGTGGTGGAAAACCCGGACGAGGATACCTTGGTGCTGACCATTAAGGACAATGGCTGCGGTATGGATACAGAAACCATGGCAAAGGCGATGGATCCGTTTTTTACTTCGCGACTTACCCGAAAGGTGGGGCTGGGCATTCCCTTGTTAAAGCAAAATGCCGAACAAACAGGTGGTAATATGGTCATTGAGTCGCAACCGGGAAAAGGAACCTTGCTCACCGCCACATTTACCCGCTCGCACATCGATAGGCCACCCATGGGCGATTTGGCCGGAACACTTAGTTTGATGGTCTCAGGAAACCCGGGTGTTGATTTTAATTTTGTGCACCGAATAAAAGAAAATGAATATGTATTCGACAGCCGGGTAGTAAAAAGCGTGTTAGACGGAGTGGAGATAACCCAACCCTCAGTAATAAAATTTTTAAAAGAAATGATAAAAGAAAATTTATTGGAAATAGGAGTGGAGATGTGAAATAGCTGGTAGGATTTAGCTGATAGCAGTTGACAGAATTGAAATATGAGTTGTTGTAAAAATATGTTTCACTCAACGGTTTCCTCTCCTTAAAAAAGGAGAGCCCGTTCCGAACTCGCATTCGGAAGGTGGATGGTGTTGAGGCACGAAACATCAGACGGGGTGGTTTTAAGCCTTTTCTTTTTATACATAAGTTTTCCAAAGGAAAACAAATTCGTTTAATTCGTATAATTCGCGGATGAAAAAAACATTGCGTAGCAATATCTATAAACCTAAACTTTTAACTCAAATGAACTGAAATTTCATCCCGCCACCCAAATATTATTTTCGGCGGAAAAGCAGTTAATCAGTATGCAGTAATAGAACTTTTAACTCAAATGAACTGAAAGTTCATCCCGCCGCCTGAAATTTAATTAGGCGGGAACTTTAAACTCAAAACTCAAAACAATATGGCAAAAGTAAAAACCTTAGACGATCTTAAAAGGATGAGAGAAGGTCTGCAATCGAAGATTAGCCTTCGTGAAAAAAGCGACCATCCCGAGAAAATAGTTCAGATAAAAGTTTCGATGGCCACCTGCGGCATTGCTTCTGGAGCCAAGGAAACCATGACTTATTTAATTGAAGAGCTGGATAACCGTGCCGTGGAGGCCGTCGTAACACAAACGGGCTGCATGGGCTATTGTCATTCCGAACCAACCATCGAGGTTCATGTGCCCGGAACTGATCCGGTAGTGTATGGCGACGTGGATATAAAAAAGGCCGAAGAGATTATAACCAAGCATATTATTGGCGGCGAGTTGGTCGACGGAATCATACCGGCTGCCTACAAAACACCAAACGAACATCGTAACGAAAAATAATTTAGCGCTATGGCCAAATATAATAATCATATTTTAGTATGTGGAGGTACCGGATGTCGTGCTTCTAGGGGCGAGGAGATAGTTGCAAACCTAAAACAAGCCGTTGCCGATAATAGCTTGGAAGATCAAATCCAGGTGGTGCGCACAGGCTGCTTCGGTTTTTGTGAAAAGGGTCCCATCGTAAAAATGATTCCCGACAATACTTTTTACGTGCATGTTACGCCCGAGGATGCCGGCGAAATTATTTCGGAGCACTTGGTAAAAGGGCGTAAGGTAAATCGTTTGCTCTACATCGATCCCGAAACATCGGAGCATATAAGCGACTCGCGACACATGGAGTTTTATAAAAAACAGATTCGTATAGCTCTGCGTAATTGCGGTTTTATCAACCCCGAAAATATTGACGAATATGTTGCTCGCGACGGATATGCCGCCTTGGGTAAGGTGCTTAGCGAGATGACGCCCGAAGAAGCGATTAAAATAATTAAAGACTCCGGTTTGCGAGGTCGCGGTGGTGGCGGTTTTCCTACAGGTTTAAAGTGGGAGATAACCAATAAAGTGAAGGGCGATGTAAAATATGTGGTGTGCAACGCCGATGAGGGCGACCCGGGCGCTTTTATGGATCGTTCTATCCTCGAAGGTGATCCCCATTCCGTTCTGGAAGCCATGGCCATCTGCGGCTACTGCATCGGTGGAAGCCATGGATTGATATATATACGCGCCGAGTATCCTCTGGCTATCCAGCGTTTAAAAATAGCCATCGATCAGGCTCGTAGCTTGGGTGTTTTGGGTAAGGATATTTTTGGTACCGGATTTAGTTTTGATGTAGAACTACGCTACGGTGCCGGAGCCTTTGTTTGCGGCGAGGAAACAGCTTTGATACATTCAATGGAAGGCCTGCGCGGTGAGCCTACCGTTAAGCCGCCATTTCCCTCGGTGAGTGGCTACAAAGGGAAGCCGACCAACGTAAATAACGTGGAGACTTTTGCCAATATACCCGTTATCATTAACAAAGGTTCCGATTGGTTTTCGTCTATCGGTACCGAAAAAAGCAAGGGCACCAAAGTGTTTGCTCTGGCTGGAAAAATAAACAATGTGGGCTTGATAGAGGTGCCCATGGGCATCACCCTTCGCGAGGTTATCTTTGATATTGGTGGAGGTATCAAGGATGGTAAAAAATTCAAATCGGTGCAAACGGGTGGTCCTTCGGGGGGATGCCTTACCGAGAAGCACCTGGATATACCTATCGATTACGACTCTTTGCTGGCCTGCGGTTCCATGATGGGATCGGGCGGTATGATTGTTATGGATGAGGACGATTGTATGGTCTCTGTGGCCAAGTTCTATCTCGATTTTACGGTGGAGGAATCCTGCGGTAAATGCGCCCCTTGCCGAATAGGTAACAAACGTTTGTACGAGATACTGGATAAAATTACCAAGGGAAATGCCACGGAAGAGGATCTGGGGATACTCCGCAACCTGGCTAATGTGATCAAAGATACTTCGCTTTGCGGTTTGGGTCAAACATCACCCAACCCGGTGCTTTCCACTATGGATAACTTCATGCATGAGTATTTGGCTCATGTTAAAGATGGAAAATGCCCGGCCGGTCAGTGTAAAGATTTGATGATGTACGTAATCGATCCAGTGGCTTGTGTGGGCTGTACGCTATGTGCCCGTGTTTGTCCGGTTGATGCTATATCGGGCGATAAAAAACAGCCGCATATAATCGACACCAGCATTTGCATTAAATGTGGAGCCTGTATGGCAAAGTGTAAATTTAATGCCATCAGCATCCAGTAACCTTAAAGCCAGTAAATTTAAAGATCATAGCAATGGATATCGTAAAATTAAATATAGATAACAAAGCGGTAGTGGTTGAAAAAGGCACCACCCTGTTAGAGGCTGCCAAAAGCGTAGGGGTGAACATCCCGACCTTGTGCCACATGAAAATGCACGATTTAAATGTAGAGAACAACCCTGGGGGTTGCCGTATTTGTGTGGTGGAGGTAGAAGGCAGGAGAAACCTGGCTCCGGCCTGTAAAACCGAATGTACACAGGATATGAGCGTCAATACCCACTCCCTCAGAGTGGTTAATGCACGCCGAACCGTGATGGAGCTAATACTATCGGATCATCCTGCCGAGTGCCTTACCTGTGTTAAAAACGGCAAGTGCGAACTGCAGTCCATGGCACAGAACCTGGGTATACGCGAAATCCCCTTTGCAGGTGAGCAGTCGCATTATAAAACGGATCGCTCGCCTGCTATTATTCGCGACATGGACAAATGTATTATGTGCCGCCGTTGCGAAATGGCCTGTAATGTGCTCCAAACGGTAGGTTGCCTTTCGGCCATTAATAGGGGCTTTGAGTCGGTGGTGGCTCCGGCCTTCGAAATGGATCTGGAAAAATCTACCTGTACCTATTGTGGTCAGTGTGTGGCTGTGTGCCCTACCGGAGCACTCTCGGAGGTGGACAACACCCGAAAGGTGATTGCTGCTTTGGTGGATCCCTCGAAAACTGTGATTGTTCAAACGGCTCCTGCAGTGCGTGCCGCTTTGGGCGAGGAGTTCGGCATGGAGCCTGGAACTTTAGTGACAGGTAAAATGGCGTCGGCACTTAAAAAGTTGGGTTTCGATAAGGTGTTCGATACCGACTTTGCCGCCGACCTTACCATTATGGAAGAAGGTACTGAGTTGCTAAACCGTTTGCAAAAGCATTTAAACGGCGATAAGGACGTTAAACTTCCTATCCTTACCTCTTGTTGTCCGGGATGGGTAAACTTTTTCGAGAGTAACTTCCCCGATTTGTTGGACGTGCCTTCAACGGCCAAATCACCCCAGCAAATGTTCGGTGCCATCGCCAAATCTTATCTGGCAGATAAAATGGGCATCAAACGCCAGGATATGGTGGTGGTTTCCATCATGCCGTGTCTGGCCAAAAAATATGAGGCCTCGCGCCCGGAGTTTGCCGTGGACGGTAATCCCGATGTGGATCTGTCCATCTCTACCCGCGAACTGGCTCAGATGATCAAAGGAGCCAATATCAATTTTATGGAGTTGAGCGATGAGGAGTTTGACAACCCCATGGGCGAATCTACCGGTGCCGGTGTTATCTTTGCCAATACAGGCGGCGTAATAGAAGCCGCCGTACGATCGGCTTATGAATTACACACCAAAAAGAAACTGGAGAAACTGGAGTTTGAGGCATTGCGGGGTTTCGAGGGCATACGATCGGCTGAAGTTGATTTTGACGGACTCCCCATAAATATTGGTATTGCCCATGGATTGGGTAATGCTCGTAAGCTACTGGAGGATGTGGAGGCCGGCAAATCGCACTACCATGCTATCGAAATTATGGCTTGCCCCGGAGGTTGTATCGGTGGAGGTGGTCAGCCCTATCATCATGGCGATATCGGGATACTCAAAAAAAGAGCCGCTGCCATTTATCGCGAGGATGAAGGTAAAGCCATACGCAAATCGCACGAAAACCCCTTTATTATTAAGCTTTACAAAGAGTTCCTCGGTGAACCCGGAAGTGAGTTGGCGCATAAACTGCTGCATACCCACTATTTTGATAAGAAAAATAAAGTGGAAATTAAAAATGATTAATTGGAGAGATATGTCGGTTCATTAAAAATGGTATTGAATGGTTTATTGTGGGTAGTTGAAACTAAATTGAGAGATTTTGTTTTAGAGCAGTCGCCTAGCGTTTAAATGCGTTAATAAAATTTGCGGTTTAAACGTTAAAAAGCAAAAGCTGTTTGAGCGTAGCGAGTTCTTTTGATTTAGTTTAAAACGGAAATTTTTAGTGATTTAAATGCAGCGACGGTCCTCTTTGTTTACTTTCTGCGACTGTAGGGAGAAAGTAAAAGCCTGTCCGGCTTTAGGACTATGTAGTGCTTTAATAATAATGGTTTTGTATTGTATGTTAGAATAGGAAAAAATAACGGTATTAGGCTAAACAATAATGTTTTAAAAATATTGGATATGGCAGATTTAAAATTAGCGGACAGCAAAGTTCAGGAACTAAAGGATGTTTGCAAAAAGTTCGATTACGATAAAAGTGAATTGATTAATGTGCTACATGAAGCACAGGGCATTTTTGGCTATTTACCTGCCGAAGTGCAAGAGGTGGTGGCCAACGAGTTAAAAGTGAACGTAGCCCACGTTTATGGGGTGGTTACTTTTTATTCGTTTTTTACCATGATACCCAAGGGCCGTCATCCCATTTCGGTGTGCATGGGCACGGCCTGTTATGTGCGCGGTGCCGAAAAAGTACTCGATGAGTTTAAGCGCCTCCTGGATCTTAAAGTGGGAGAAACTAGCAGCGACGGAAAATTCTCGCTTAGCAGCCTCCGTTGCGTGGGCGCCTGTGGCTTGGCGCCGGTAATCACCGTAGGCGAAAAAGTATATGGCCGAGTAGCCGCCGAAGATGTAAAAGATATTTTGGCTAATTATAGTTGATCTTGAGTTTCAAGTTCCCGCCTAATTAAATTTTCGGCGGCGGGATGTTCCCGAATTAAGTTCGGGACAGGCTGCGTTGCTCCATTTGAGTTTGGAGTTTGTCCGTTGTTCTCAGGGTGCGACTATGATTTTACCCTACTATGATTAATATCAAAATCATGCCGATAGAGATTCAAAGGAATTAATGCTGTAACAGTATGCCAGATTAAAGCCTGAAGATTGTAACCAATGTGTAATAATACGGAAAGAACATTAATTTCATTTTGAATCCTAATCGGTATAAGCAAGCTGTAAATGTCGCGCTCTGAGTAAATATGTATAGTAAAGGAAATATGAAGACAAACAAACAATCAACTCCCGTCGAAATATTCTCGGGTGATTTATATGAAGCCGAAATGGTTAAAAACCTTTTGGAGAATGAAAATATCGAAGCCTTCTTAAAAGATGAGTACATCGGTGCCATGGCACCGTGGCAGAGCACACCTGGTGGTGCAGGTTCGGTAAAAGTAATCGTATTAAGCGAGTATTACGATAAAGCCAAATTAGTAGTAGAAGAATATGAGAATCACAAACCAAAGTGATGTTCGGTTGTGTATGCGAAGATGAAGCTTAACAGTTTTTATTAATATACACAATACATAATTATTTGGGTGATATGTGTATATTCGTGAAAGAATAAAAGAGATATATAAGCAATGGTATTAGCCGACTGTTGTAGCCAATGTGACTTCATTACTCAAAAGATTGAATTGGATTGTTAGATTAATATGATATTGTAAATGAATTTCTTGAAAAATAAAAAGCCATCATGGTTAATAGTAATTATAGCAATCTCATTGTTAATTCTTATTATCTCTTTTGGCATATTTCTTTTGAAATTTTATCAATTACCTTTATCAGATAATCCTTCAGATTGGTATGATTTTCTACCGATTCTAATAAGCCTGGTTAACTTGGCGATTACAGGAATAATTGCTTGGCAAATTCAAACTATTAATAGGAAAAATTCAAGAAGAAATTCAGTTCTACAATACCTTGGAGAAGTATTTATTGAGTTCGATAATTGTGCAGACAAATATCTAGGCAAGATTACAATAGCACTTTTGGATTATAATTTTACAAATGTACATGTTTATGACTTAATGGATAAATTTGAAAATGAATTAAAAAATTTAAAATCTAAATGTTTTGCCTTTTATAATGAAGAATCAAGTGAAAGTTTTGCGCTATTATTAAATTTAGTGAGAGATTTTAATAGTGAAATAAGAAGATTAAAAGAGCCACAAAAGAAATTAAACTATAAAGTCCTATTTAGAAATGAAATCATAATTGACCTTTATATAAAGGTGGATCAGAGATATAAAAAAACCAAGCAATTAATGAAGAAATATATGAATGATTAATCATTTTAATATATCATCGGTACATAATATGCGCAACCACAGAATAACACAGACAGGAGAGCCACCGACTTTTGCACATCTTGAAAGTTTGTTTTAAATTGACTAAAAAATTATTTAATGGAGCTCCGCGACCATTAAAAAGCGAGGCGAAACCGTAAAGCCTTAACAGTACGGTGAAAATAATTTAATTCCAATGCTATGTTAAAAAAAATAATTTTCAGTACAGCTATTTCTCTTGGCTTGGTTTTTTTAATGCAACAAAATTGTTGCGCACAAACAAAAACAAAAGAGGAAATAAAACAAACTCAAGTTACTCAAAACAACGAACAAATGTTTTTAGAAAATGAAAGCAAATATAATTTTGCCGAAACAGTTGAGAGATTGACAGCCGAAATTGAGAAAAAAGTATGGAAAGTTTCAGTAGTTCATGATTTACAAGAAGCATTAAAAAAGAGTGGCACGGAAGTTTTACCAATAAAAGTTTTTGCTTTATGTAATCCAGAACATTCAAGTAAAATTTTATTGAAAGATGACGAAAGAATTGTTTCTTCTTTAATGCCTTGTAGAGTAAGTGTTTATGAAAAAAGTAATGGTAAAACCTACATTTCCAGAATGAATACAGGAGTTTTGGCTAAATCAATTGGCGGAATAGTAGAAGAAGTTATGATTGCTTCTTCAAAAGACATAGAGGATATATTAAGTTCTATTATTGTAGCTAAATAATTAGTGGTTTCACTAATTGGCATTATATTACTAATTGCAATTTTAACGGTTTAGCAAATCAGGGGTGAAGTGCACTCTGAAAAATATAATTATTAGATTAGGATTATAACGGGATGATAAGTAATGGTGAATTAATTCCCCGCCCCTGCCATAGCTGAGCCGTTATAGCTAAACCTATTTATTTCTGCAATTTAGTATCGCTGCTTGACCATCCTTTCTCGATTCTGAGGCTCCATAATAAACATGGTTTTTTAAACTAATGGTATTCATTGATAAATTTAAAAAGCATTTATCTTGCAGTCTGATTTTTGGGGAGTATTTTATAAAGCACTACTTAATTAAGTAGCGCTTTATAGACCTAGCCAACCTCATTTTACTCAACAATTGTGTTGCCTTCTAAGGTTATTTCTCCAATTCTTGCTAACAACCTACCATTAACAGTTGCTCCGGTACTCAGCGATATTGACTGATCAGCCATTATGATTCCCTTGAATGCTGAGGTTGTTCCAATCACAGCTGAAGCACCTACCTGCCAAAAAATATTAGAGGCTAATGCTCCACCGCTAAGAATGACCTGCCGACCAGATGTTGTTGTTAATGTTGATGCTATTTGTATAATAAAAATTGCACTGGCATCTCCTTTTGCATCAAAAGTAAGGTCGCCTGATGATATTTCAAGCGATCCACTCGATTTATAAAGTCCAGGTGTCAATGTTAATCCTCCAATATTTCCTGCTAATAGCACTATATCGGTGCTTGTTCTTCCTGCAGCATCGTTGTAAGCAATGGTTAAATCGCCTTTAGCTGTTGTTAAGATAGAAGGAGATGGAACAGCATAATCGGATGCGAATAGACTTCCGGTTACCTGTGAAGATGTTGCAGAGGCTCCGCCTGCTGGAAGAATTAAAGAAAATCCCGTAAGGTAAGTTCCGGCAGCAGGACTTAATCCAATATTTCCTGTAATTGCAGAAGTAGGAACATTTGAAACTCCTGAACCAGCTAAAATAACATAGTTGCCAGCTGATCTTAGGTTTACTGTAGCTTGTTTTGTCGTTTGAACTGGAATTACTTCTGGATTGCTCAGTTTAGTATCATCTTTTTTACATCCGACAATCAAAATAATAGATGCTACTAATAGAGTTGCTAATAAATTTTTAATCTTCATTTTTTATAATTTTTAGGTGTAATAGAATTATTACACTACAAAGGGTGAAATTGGCTATGCCGTTTGATGTGATAAAGCTCTGATACTAAACATGTCATTAATACATTTCACTCAACCAACAACCGAAGGTTGAAAAAAAGAGGTAATCCACTAGAGTCACCTCTTCCTTATTTATATAAACAGCTCCTTTTTATTAGGGCTGTGAAACCGTACTTGCGTCAAGAATAACGGCAGTCTGTGCCAAAGCTCTTCCATTCATGGTAGCCCCGGTTTGTAGCGTAATTCCAGTCATCGAAAGTACAACACCTTCAAAATGTGACGTGGTGCCAAAAGTAGCTTCACCAGCTACCTGCCAAATAATATTTTTTGCCTGAGCACCACCTTCGAGTGTTACGATAACCGCTGAGCTCATGTTCAGATCGCCTGCAATCTGGAAAATCCAAATGTCATCTGCTGAACCTGAAATTGTAAGCGCTGTTGGTATGGTAACGGTGTTAGTCCACTTGTACAAACCAGGGCTTAATGTTTTACCACCAATGTTTCCTGTTGCTAATTCAAGAAAATCCGGCGAAGGTCGACCAGCTGCATCATTGTAGGCAGTTATCATATTCTCTACGGCTGTTGTTAACGCCATAGGTGTAGGGTCAGCCATGTCTGCGGCATATGCCTTTCCTGTAATCTGTGCCGAGGTGGCATATCCGGTGGCATCCGTTAAGGCCAATCCTGTTATGTATGATGTAGCAGCCGGACTAAGACCTATGTCTCCTGTAATCACAGAAGTTGAAATGTTAGTAATGGCAGTTTTGGCCAAAATCACATATTTGGCTGAAGTGCCCAGATCTACAGCCGACAATGTAGCTATTGTACCTCCGGTCGTAAAATTCCACACGCGGTCGCTTGCAAGAGCATTTCCTGCCAGATCTTTTACATCATTCGTTATGGTAGCTGTATAGGCTGTTACTGCCGATAAGGGAGCCGATGGTCTAAAAGTGGCTACGACCCCTGAGTATTCAACAGTACCAGAGACTTCCAAATTGCCCTGTGTTACAAAAAAGCTGGAAGCCGTAATCGTTGACTCATCCATAGCCTCACTGAAAATTACAGTTACAGCTGCATTTCGAGAGACATCTGCCGCATTGGTTATAGGATTTGTGAGTGTTACTAATGGCAAATTAATATCTGGTGCCACACCAGATGTAAAGCTCCATTCGTAGTTTTTATGTAATGTAGTACCAGTCATACTTTTTGCTTCGGTACTAATAGTAGCTGTATAAACTGTTTCTGGCGAGAAATCTGCTAACGGCGTAAAAGTCGCCGTACTGTCTGTATATGATACTGTACCATCCACTGCGTCATTGCCTTCTTTTAGGGTAAAAGATGATGAGTTTAGAGTGCTTAAATCCATAACCTCGCTAAAAGTTGCAGTAACAATTCTATTGAGCACTACCTCGGTAGCATTGTTGGTAGGACTCGTTGCATTAACAGTAAGTGCAATTGTTTCATTATCATCCGTTTTTTCGCAACTGGTGATAAAAAATACTGAAACCATTGCCACTGCTATTGCTGTTAAATAATTTTTCGATCTCATAATATTCATATTCTAGTTTTTGTGAAATAAAATCACTTCACAAACATCAATTCTGTACTTACTAATGGGATAAACATCCATTTTTTTAATGCTCGATGATTCACTCATTTTAATCACCCCTTCATTATATTATTCCGCTGTTTTATTTTTCACGTCCTTTCTTTTACTTTCTTTTTTCATTGGCTATAATTATAATTGATTTCACAAAGGTAGATGTTGCCATTAGACAAAGTGTTGCATAATAAAAGGAATAAGTTACATGTTTCACACATTTTGTTTATAGAAATACTACACCCTCTTATTGGAGAGTTAAATCAAACACATATTAAGGTTAAAACAAAAAGCCCACCACCCAAATATTAAGGGTGGTGGGCTTTTGCTATTTTGAATTCACTATTTTGAAATCAATTTGCCGTATTGAATTGTTTGTCCATTATTTATCACTTTGTAAAGATAAACCCCTGAATGAAGGTTATTTGTTTCAAAAGTTGTGGAATGTTTCGTGATATTTTTATTTAGCACTTCAGTCCCTATAACATTGTATATTTTCAATGTGCAATTGTTAATTTGCGAAGCATCATTTATAATGATGTTTATTGAATTTTTAAATGGATTTGGGAAAATTATAACTGCTTTATCCTTTCCTGCATCAACAGAACCAATACTTGTTGTGCATGCAATAAGTTCAACGCTTGTTCTTGCCGAAGTACATCCGTTGGTAGTCCGCGCAGTTACTTGATATACCCCTGCATCAACTGAGGTAAATATACCAGTTGTGTTAGAGTAGTCTGAACCATCAATACTAAAAGTAAGATCCGTTATTGCTGAGCTCACAGTGATTGTTCCGGTTGGTTCGTCACAAGTTGGTTGCAAAGTTACACTAGCTGTTGGTGCTGTTGGAAGATCGTTAATACTTAAAGAAGCATCTGCTGAAGTAACATCTCGTCCGCAAACATCTGAGACAACAACATTATAGTCTGTTGCAACATCGGCGATAGCCACCGGGTTTACGGTTAGCGTTTGAGAAGTTGCCCCTGAAATATTACCCGTGTTTGTTAAGTTTTCAGTTCCTATTCTCCATTGATAAGTGAGATATGCGCCTTCTGCTGTTACTGAAAAACTTGCCGAATTTCCAACTATACAAACTGCTTGGCTGGCAGGATCTTTTGTAATGGTAGGGGCTGGATGGAAAGATAATGCAGCATTTGCTGTAGTATCTGAAGGTTCAAGAGCATCAAATACCAAAACATTATAGTCCGAAGCAAGGTCAGAAGCGCTTACAGGGTCAATTACCAAGGTGTCGTTAGTTACTCCCGATATGCTTCCCCCGTTGCTTAGGTTTTCAGTTCCTTTTCTCCATTGATATGTATAGGACCCCTTACCTATTGCAGTTACTACAAAACCTGCAGAATCACCATCACAAACATATAGATTTTCGTGATTGATTGAAACCATAGGTATGGGTAAAACCGTTGTCATTCCAGTGGTTGAAACGGAGCCATTTGTTGTAAGTGCTCTACCATCAATGCTTGCACCTTTAAGAAGGTCGATTGCACCGTTGTTAGCAATAATAGTTCCCTTAAAAAGGGAGCTATCACCAATGCTTACAGCTCCATTAACCATCCAAAATATATTTTTGGCCTGAGTTCCGTTTTTCAATATAACTCTTGATTTTACGCCTGATTCAAAAGCACCATAGGTTTTAATAATAAAAACAGCATCTTCATTTCCTGTGGCATCTAAAATTATTGTATCAGTAAATGTTACAGCTGAATTCATTACATAAGAGTGAGGTGTTAAAACCAAATTGTGTCCAAATTGAGCAGGAGCCAACAATTCAATATCAGCTGTAAGCGTACTCAATGAATTATAAACCAGTAATAAATCAGCAGCAGCACCAGCTGTAGCAGGGTTCATACCTTCGATATTGCCCGATACAAATAAAGGGTTAAAACCTGTAGGTAATGCAGTATTGCTACCCACGCTACCTGCAACATGCGATGTGCCATCATCGGAAACATCTCCTATGGTTGAAAATACTGCATAAGGTTTTGATTCAACAAATACTGGAGCAGCAGGCCCTGTAGGCAGTAAGGCTGCTATATCAACAGGCAAATATGCCGACAATCCTATAGCGCCATTGTCTACAGTAACTGAACCGTTAATGGTAAGTGCTCTTCCTTCGAGTGTACTACCAGCTGACATGGTTATTGCTCCACCAGCAATAATAGTACCTTTCATTGAAGTTTGGGCGCCCATACTTACTGCACCAGTTACAAACCAAAACACATTGCTTGCCTGTGCACCATTTATTAATTTCACCTGTGCATTTACACTGGTACTAAGAGCATAATTAGGTGGGCCTGCTGGCATTTTGAAAATAAATACTGCATTAGGATTACCCTGTCCATCTAAGATAATACTTCCGTCAAGCGAAGCTGCGCCCGGCAAAAAATATGTACCTGCATTATATGTTGCACCGCTTCCCAACACTGGATTCCCAATTGTAATATCGGGAATGGCATCTGCAAGAAAATTATATGCAGCCAGTACATCAGCAGCACATTGAATACTTGCTCCGTCGCCAGCGTGCATAACACCATTCACGTTACCAAAATTGGTGTTTGAACCACTATTTGTACCTACATTACCTGTTATTAATGTTAAATACTGGTATGTTCCTACATTTTGCATTGCGCCCACCGAAGTAAAGAGAGCGAAATCCTTAGCAGTTCCCAAAGGGGGAGCCTGAGCGGTAATTGTTCCAGAAAACAAGGTTAAGGTAACAGCTGTTATGACATGTAAAAATCTTCTCTTCATATTATCTTTATATATTAAAACTGAGAATTCAGTTCCACCGTCAAAAGTATTAGTCTTCGTGTGCATTGTGTTATACAATTACCTTTATAAATTACATAATTCACACATTTGAAGTTTACAGCTAAAAACCATGGTCATATTTGGTATTGTTTTCGAAATATACACACATAATTATGAATGAACGTTCATTTATTTTTGTATCTTTGTATCAGAATTAAAAAAGATATGTGTACAGTTTCAAAAAGCCAGATAAAGAGAGAAGCCCTCGTAAAGGCTACGGTAAATCTTGTAAACAACAATGGTTTTCATGCAGCGCCTATGTCCAAGATTGCTAAGATGGCAAATGTTTCTCCAGGAACCATCTACCTATATTATAAAAATAAACAAGATTTGATAAATCAGGTTTATATAGAAGTGAAGACTGCATTTACCAAATTTGCTTTTAAGGATTACGAGGAAAATTTTTCGGTAGAAAAAGGTTTTAAAAATATCTGGAAGAATCTTGCCGAATTCAAATTAAAAGAAGTGGAAGAAGCGATGTTTCTTTCTCAATGCGATAATACGCCTATGATAGATGAGCCCAGTAGAAAAGAAGGATTAAAACACCTACAACCTCTTCTGGATCTTTGGGAGCGCGGGCAAAAGGAAGGGATTATTAAGCCGGTTTCCCCTTATATGCTGTATGCATTTAGCATTTACCCTATTGCATTTTTAATGAACATGCAGCAGCGGGAGCTTATCAAATTAACACCGGCACATGTTAATGATGCTTATGAGATGGCATGGAGTAGTATAAAAATTTAATTAAATAAAATTATGAAAACAACAAGAACGATAAATTTAAAAAGCAGACCATCAGGTAAGCCTGAGTTGACGGATTTTGATTTTACCACATCAGAAATTCCTGAATTAAAGGAAGGCGAAGTTTTATTAAGCACTAAATATGTTTCCGTAGACCCATATTTAAGAGGTAGAATGAGCGATGCGCC
>JAGXIO010000235.1 GCA_024635555.1 Saccharicrinis sp. | reverse complement strand
TGCCGAGAAGTTGGTTTATGTACTTTTGAATAAGCCCAAAGGTTTTGTAACTACGCTAAGTGATCCTCATGCCACCCATACCGTTATGGATTTGGTAAAACATGCTTGCGAAGAGCGGATATACCCCGTGGGTCGATTGGACAAAATGACAACAGGTATCCTGTTACTTACCAACGATGGCGACTTAGCCAAACAACTGACACACCCCAGCCACGAACACCGTAAAATATATCATGCATTTTTGGATAAGGAAATAACGCCGGAACATCTGGATAGCATAGCCACTGGTTTTGAACTGGAAGATGGTTTTATTAAGTCAGATAAGATCAGCTTGGTTCAAGGTAATGCAAAGGAAGTGGGCATTGAGATACATTCGGGCAAAAATAGGATAGTACGCCGTATTTTTGCCCACTTGGGTTACGAGGTAATAAAACTCGATAGGGTTTACTTTTCGGGCCTTACCAAAAAAGATGTGCCCCGCGGCAAATGGCGTTTTCTTACTTCAAAGGAGATTACCTTTTTAAAAGCAGGTATCATGAAATAAACATGTTGTTTGTATTTTAAAAAAAATAAAAGTTAATCAGCAAACTCAAATATAATATATTCTGTTAAAATTTTTATATATGACCTTAATTAAATCTATTTCAGGAATCCGAGGCACTATTGGAGGCAAACCGGGCGATGGTTTGAGCCCAATGGATCTTGTGAAATTCACGGCATCCTATGCCATGTGGGTAAAAGAAAATGTAAAAAACGATAAAATCACCGTGGTTGTTGGCCGTGATGCCAGAATATCCGGCCCCATGGTTGATAAAATAGTGGAAGGTACACTGATGGGCTGCGGGGTTAATGTAATAAACCTTGGCTTGTCAACCACACCCACTACCGAGCTGGCCGTAACCATGGAAAAGGCCGATGGGGGAATCATCCTCACCGCCAGCCACAACCCAAAGCAGTGGAACGCCTTAAAATTGCTCAATAACAAAGGAGAGTTTTTAAATGCCGCGGAGGGTGAAAAAATACTGCAATTGGCCGAGGAAGAGGCATTTTCGTTTGCTCAGGTGGATGTGTTAGGTACAACTAAAAATGAGGATTCCTATCTTCAAAAGCACATCGACCATGTTTGCCAGCTGGAGCTGGTTGATTTAGAGGCTATCCGTAAGGCTAATTTTAGCGTGGCTATAGATTGTGTTAACTCAACCGGGGGTATCTTTTTGCCGCCTTTGTTAAAAGCACTTGGCGTAAAAAATGTAATTGAGCTTTATTGCGAACCCAATGGGCACTTTCCACATAACCCGGAACCGCTGCCCGAAAACCTCACCGAAATATCCGCCCTCATCAAAGCTAAAAAAGCCGACGTAGGTTTTGTGGTGGATCCTGATGTGGATCGATTGGCCATAGTTAACGAAGACGGAACAATGTTTGGCGAGGAATATACCCTGGTGGCCGTTGCCGATTATGTATTGAGCCAACAAAAAGGCAATACTGTCAGCAACCTATCATCCACGCGTGCTTTGCGCGATGTGACAGAAAAGCATGGCGGAACCTATGCTGCGGCTGCTGTGGGCGAAGTAAATGTTGTTAGTAAAATGAAAGAAACCAATGCACTCATCGGTGGCGAAGGAAACGGAGGGATAATTTATCCAGCTTCGCATTATGGCCGGGATGCTTTGGTGGGCATAGGTTTGTTTTTGACGCATTTGGCTAAGTCGGGTAAAAAATGCTCGGAGCTAAGGGCTACTTATCCTCCATATTTTATATCGAAAAATAAAATCGAGCTTACACTCGATTTGAATGTGGACGATATCTTAATTCGCATGAAAGGAAAATACAGCCACGAACAAGTCAACGATATCGACGGCGTAAAAATTGATTTTCCGGATAAATGGGTTCATCTGCGTAAGTCGAACACGGAGCCCATCATACGTATTTATTCTGAGGCTTCCAGTATAAAAGAAGCCGAGGCGCTGGCGAAAAAAATTATTGCTGACATCAAAGAGATAGCTGGACTATAGGTAGAACAATAGTTTCATATAAAAAAATCTGCGCGAATTTACGCTATTTAATCTGCGAAAATCTGCGTGAAAGTGTTATAAAGCATACTTTCTCGCAGCGCTTCGCAGATTTTTTTATATAGAATCATTTTAAATTCTTCATCATCTTTCAAAATGGGTAAATAATTATTATCGAAATTTTTCTTTAATATAAAACTTATCTACTTTTGGCCATCATGCTCAACGTATCTGTAAGTTACCTTAAGATTGACTTTACTTTTATTCATAAGTTTTAAAATATTCAATGACAAGCGAAATCAAGAAAAAAGAAAGTCTGGTACCTGAGCCATCTTTGCGCCGGATGCCCTGTTATTTGACTTATTTGAAACTTGCCAGGAGAGACCACCAAGAATTTATTTCCTCAACTCAAATTGCCCGCGATATGGGCGTAGATCCTACACAGGTAACCAAGGATTTATCCTACACAAGCATTGTGGGTAAAACCCGAGTGGGCTACGAGGTGAATACGTTGATTGATGTACTCGAAGATTTTTTGGGGTTTCGCACGTTGGATAAAGCCTATATATTTGGTGCCGGTGGTTTGGGTAATGCTTTACTTCACGATCATAAATTAGATCAGTACGGGTTGACCATAGTGGCTGCTTTTGATGTGGATCCCAAATTAATAGGAACCCAAATTCAAGGTGTCCCCATTTACCATGTCAACGAGTTTAAAAAAATGAAGGAAGAGGATGCAACGGTAGGCATTTTAACCGTTCCCGCAGAGTTTGCACAGGAAGTAGCCCAAACCATGGCCGACGGCGGTATTAAGGGCATCTGGAACTTTACGCCTATCCGTATTAGCCTAAGCGATGATGTGGTGATTCAGGATACGTCGCTCTATGCGCATTTGGCAGTGATGTTTAACCGCATGAAAAATTTGAGCGATAAAAAGTAATAGTACTGTATTCGATACTTTAATCTATACTGTACGCTCTCCGCTTTACGCTTTCTGCTGTACATTCTCCTCTGTATGCTCCCTTAACCCGCATTTTTCATCTCAGGATCAACTGTCATAAAGCGTTCAACAATTCTATGTAAAAAGATTTTATTTTTCGATTCTGAATAAAAATCTATACATAAAAGTCAAAATATGGAATTTTATTTGGAGAGAATTAATCAAAGAAAAAAATAATTTTACTCATTTCGCAGAAAATATTTAAACCCCACCGACAAGGCAACTCCCCAATGCCTTAAATTGCTTCCGGCCATATAATTTTTATTGGCTAAGTTGGTAAAACTGTGTGTATAGGCGATCGATGGGCAAAGAATAAATTGCTCGTTCAGTTTATAGTTACAGCCTATTTCGGCCAGACCGGCAAGATCAATTCTATCTGGCAGGTCTGTATTACGATACGTTACCATCTTCATCTCCTCCAAAGATAAAGTTTTGATTTTCGCCGAAATCAATATAGAAGGCACTATCCCAACGTTTACGTTTAACCTTAATCTATTTCCAAAAGAATATCCATATTTCATAGGGATGGATAAATAACTGGTATTAAAATCAGTTGTTCCTTCTTTTAATGGTTCCCCGCTGCTGTCCGTGATCATAAAATCCTCTTTAAAACCTTTCTGGGCATAGAGTAATTCAATGCCTACATAAAAGTTATTTTTTAAGGGATAATCATAGGTGAACCCTCCCAAAAATCCATACCTGTTATTAGTCTTGTTCAAAAAGTTTTCTGAATTAACGTTATTCAAACTTAATCCGCTTTTAAAACCGATCAGCTTGCTCTGACCAAAAACGATACTCCCAAGTATCAAAAATGATATTATAACAAGATTTCTCATACTCATAAAATTTGTAGTGGATAAATATTGAAAAGCAATTTAATGGATTATTCGGCAAATGTATAGTGTTAAACAAGCTATATTAACCCATTAACTTTTCATGCAGTGGCACCGCGCCATCACTAGTTATTTCTTCAGTTTTTTCTCTATAAAATACCGTTTCTTAATAACTCATTTTTGGGAGTAATCTAAAGTGCTGTTTTTGTTTTTAACTAATTAAAATATAAAGTTTTACATCCATTTATTCCGAATCCCGAAGTGAATTTTTCAGGTTAAATCTCTTACAGCCCATACTTCTCTATCCTACGATATAATGATGTACGCGTAAGACCCAATTGCACAGCTGCTTTTGAAATGTTTCCATGGTTTTTGGTCAATACTTTTTCTATCATAAATCTTTCTAAATCTTCCAGGTTAGTGGTATTTATCTCAAAATTATCATCAGATGAAATGGAGGGAGATAAGCGAAAGTGAGCTTCGCTCAGGATTTGATTTTCGCTCAAAATAACAGCGTTTTGTAGCACCAAACGCAACTCTTGCACATTCCCGGGCCATTCGTATTGTAGTAGTTTGTTTAGTGCATTCTTGTTTAGTTTGGCTACTTTTTTATATTTTCTCGAAAAAATATTTAAAAAATGATCGGCTAAAAGAGGGAGATCTTCCATTCTTTGGCGCAATGGTGGTATTGTTATCTCAGTAAGATTTAATTGCTTAATTATGTTAGTCGCAGGTTCTGTATCAGCAATATCCTTTAAAGGCATGCTGGAGGTGCACATTAACCTGATATCAATGGATTTAGGTTTGGTTCTGCCTAAGATGGCAAGCGTCTCACCGCGTATAATAGTTAGTAATTTATCTTGTAAGGGGTAAGAGAGTTTGTTAATTTCTTCTATAAACAGCGTTCCTTTATGAGCCAGCTCTATGCGTCCAGGTTTATGGTTATCGGCAGGAATAAAGGCTTCTTTTACTTGGCCAAATAATTCGTTTTCAACTTCATCTGGTAATATTGTGTTTAAATTGATACAGATAAAAGCTTCGTTTTTTCGTGCAGATTTTTTGTGGAGCACTCTGGCTATCAACTCTTTTCCTGTTCCTGTTTCGCCCACTATTAATGTATTGTCTTCGGTTGGTGCGATATTGTCTATGGTGCTTATAACTTCTTGCATAGGCTTGGAATCACCTATCAATTCAGAAAAAGGTTTGTCTATTATTCTATACAATACTTGCTGTTTTTCTTTCAAATCGCGCACTTCGTAATGTAATCGGCTTAATTCTACGGCCGACAAAACCGTTGCCAATACTTTTTCGTTTTGCCAAGGTTTTAGTATAAAATCGCTAGCCCCATCCGCTATTGCCAGCATCGATTTTTGTATTTCGCCGTAAGGTGTAATTACCAGCACTACTGCAGTAGGGGCTATATGTAGTATTTTTTTTAGATGTAGGAAGTTGTCAGGCTCTTTTGTTAAATCACTACACAGATTTATGTCCAACAAAATCACATTAAAAGATTCTGAATTCAATAGGGCTTCAATGTTGGCCGGATTACTTTCTGTTTTAAAAAATTTTACGTGTGCTTTAAGTATAATCTTTAAGGCGAATAAAACATCCTCGTTGCGGTCAATGGCCAGGATATGTCCTTTTTGTTGGTGCATGATTTTATTATTTGATGGCAATGTTACACAACATCAACAGTAAATATAGGTATTTTAGTGTATTAAATGTTGAAAACTCAAGCTTCTGCATCTGTTATTTATAATTAAAGTAAATATACATCTAAGCTTCAACTATTGTATATAAGGAGGTATTTCTAAAAAAAAACAATATATTTGCGCAATTATAGAAAAAAGAATCAAATTTAAATTACAACAAAATAAAATCTTAAGTACAGATGCAAAACAAAGGAGCGATCAGGGTCTTTGCCATTCTTCTGGCCTTGGTAAGTTTATATCAGTTGATGTTTACCTATCAAACCAGACAGGAAGAAAATAAGGCGAAGGAAATTGCAATGGGTAATCAGCAAATAGAGACTAACTATTTGGATTCAGTAGCCAATGAGCCGATTTACAATTTCTTGGGATTAAAAAAATATACTTACAGGGAGTGTAAGGAAAAGGAAATTAACTTTGGTCTTGACCTTAAAGGGGGTATGAACCTTATCCTCGAAGTTCGAGTGGCCGACATACTCAAAGCCCTTTCCAATTACAATTCGGATCCTACATTTAACAAGGCATTACAATTAGCCGAAGAAAAAGAGAAAACATCTTCCGAAAATTTTATCTCCTTATTTTACGATTCTTTTAAAGAGTTGGATAGCGAAGCCCGTTTGGCCGCCATCTTTAATACGGTTGAGCTTAAAGGAAGAATTGATTATAACACATCCAATGATGAGGTAATAAAAGTTGTGCGCGAAGAGGCTAAGAGTGCCATCGACAATGCTTTTAATATTTTGCGCACACGTATTGACCGTTTTGGAGTGACACAGCCAAATATCCAACGCTTAGAAAAAGCCGGACGTGTTTTGGTTGAGCTTCCCGGTGTTAAGGATCCCCAAAGGGTTCGTAAGCTATTGCAAGGTACTGCCAGTCTGGAGTTTTGGGAAACCTATGAACTTAGCGAGTTGGTGCAAAACTTAATTGCTGCCAATAATAAGGTAATTAGCATTGAAAATGCCAAAGCAGCTTTGAATAAAACGGATAAGCCTGTTGAAGAAGTTGAAACGGTGGACTCACTTGAAGTGAAAGCTGACGAAGATACGGCAGATGACTTGTTGAGCCAGTTGGATGAGACTGAAACAGCAGTAGATTCTTTAGCCGCCACACAAACGCAAAACTCTTTATTTAGTGTTTTAAATCCTAGTCAACGTCAAACAGGACCACTTGTAGGATATTCTTTGGCCAAGGACACCTCCAAAGTTAACAGATACTTGCAAATGGAACAGGTTCGTGCCTTGTTTCCTAAAAACGTAAGGTTTATGTGGACTGTAAAGCCACTACCACCACGCGAAATAGACGGAAAGATGAGCAAAGACGAAATTTTTGAGCTTATTGCCATCAAAGTAACTAGTCACGATGGTCGCCCACCACTTGAGGGCGATGTAATTACCAACGCTCGTGCCGAAACCGGACAGCGCGGCGATTACGAAATTAGCATGGGTATGAACACCGAGGGTGCCAACGTGTGGGCTCGTTTAACAAAAGCTAGCATTGGCAAAAGTATTGCTATTGTGTTAGATAGTTATGTATATAGCTACCCCACGGTAAATGCAGAGATTAAAGGAGGACGTAGCTCTATCACCGGTAACTTTACCACTGAGGAAGCGAAAGACCTTGCGAACATATTAAAGTCGGGTAAACTGCCTGCTCCTGCACGTATTGTTGAAGATACCGTAGTTGGTCCTTCACTTGGACAGGAGGCTGTAGACTCCGGACTATCTTCGTTTGTGCTGGCATTTATAGTAGTACTGGTTTATATGATGTTCTTTTATGGCTTTAAAGCGGGTGCAGTTTCCGACATCGCGCTATTGGCCAACATGTTTTTTATACTTGGGGTGCTGGCATCGTTTGGTGCAGTGCTTACCTTGCCGGGTATTGCGGGTATCGTCCTTACCATAGGTATGTCGGTGGATGCCAACGTACTTATTTATGAGCGTATCCGTGAAGAGATGGCTGCAGGTAAAGGTGTTCGTCTGGCTATATCTGATGGATATAAAAACGCCTTCTCGGCAATTATTGACTCCAACGTAACTACGTTCCTTACTGGTATCATTTTATTTGTGTTCGGTACAGGTCCAATCAAAGGATTTGCAACTACTTTAATGATAGGTATTGCAACTTCTTTCTTTACTGCTATTTTTATCACCCGTTTAATATTTGAATGGTTATTGACCAAAAAGGTGGATATTAAATTTGGAACTAAGCTTACGCATGGTTTTATGAAGAATACCAAAATTAAATTTTTGGAAAAAAGAAAATTATTCTTCATTATATCAGGTATTGCTATTCTAATTAGCGTAGGCTCACTGGCCACGCACGGGTTAAAATTAGGTATTGACTTTTCGGGTGGACGTAACTATGTGGTGCGTTTCGAGGAGAATGTTTCGGCATCAGATATTCAATCGGCACTGGCGGATGAATTTGAAGGCTCAAATGTGGAGGTTAAAACTTTTGGAGGTGATAACCAAGTGAGGATAGCCACCAACTATATGATTGAAGAAAACGGTACGGAAGTGGATAACACCATTGAAAAAAAGCTATACAACGGTTTAGTTCCAACCTTGGGCGCCGATGTTACTTTCGACGATTTTATCAATAATTACCGTATGAGCTCGCAAAAAGTGGGACCTACTATTGCTACGGACATCAAAACCAAAGCATATTATTCCATCATCTTTTCGCTCATCGTAATTTTCTTGTACATCCTTATCCGTTTCCGCAACTGGGAGTATGGATTAGGTGCAGTAGTAGCTTTATTGCATGATGTTATTATTGTGCTAGGAGTATTCTCTATTTTTTATAGTATTGTTCCTTTTAGTCTAGAAATAGATCAAGCCTTTATTGCAGCTATACTTACAGTTATTGGTTACTCCATAAACGATACCGTGGTGGTTTTCGACCGTATCAGAGAGTTTTTAGGGTTATATCCAAGACGTGATAAAATTGGCGTTGTTGACTCAGCCTTAAACTCCACCATCAGCCGTACCATTAATACATCGTTAACTACGTTTATTGTATTGTTGGTTATCTTTTTATTCGGTGGCGAAGTGATACAAGGATTTGTGTTTGCACTGATGCTGGGTGTTGTTGTAGGTACCTACTCATCACTCTTTATCGCAACACCTGTTGCTATTGCGGTAATTGATAGAAAAGAGAAAAAGAAGGTTACCGAGAAATAATAAGTAGCCCAAAAAAACTTCATAATACTTGCACCCTTTAAACCTTTGTGTTTAAAGGGTGTTTTGTTTTTATTATCTTTGAACAAATTATTTATCTCGATAGTATGTATTTAGGTTTTTTCTCATTTGGAGGTGGAGAGATATTCATCGTAGTAATAGCTGTGTTGGTGCTATTTGGTGCCAATAAAATACCTGAGTTGGCGCGTACCTTGGGTAAAGGTATGAATGAGTTCCGTAGGGCTACCGACGATCTTAAACGTGAGTTTAGGGAAGGTGCCGATGAATTTAAAAAGGATATGGAAGAAAGTAAAAATGATATTCAAAATCATATTCGCGAAATAAACGAAACCATATCGGATACTGAAAGTTACGAGCCCTATGCTAATGCCAAAAAGGAAGATGCAATAGCAAAAAAGCCCAAGACCTTACCTGAAGAGGCTAAAGATGCTGAAGGCTTGACTCAGGCCCGTGATAAGCAAACTGATTAATGGATAAGAATAAATAAAGCTGATTAATAAATGTTGATGGGTATATTGATGATATTAGCAGGATTTGTCCTGCTTTTTTTTAGTGGTGACTGGCTGGTTAAATCGAGCGTTCAAATTGCTCGCTACTTGAAGATATCTACCTTGGTAGTGGGTCTTACGGTGGTAGCTTTTGGAACCTCTGCACCAGAACTTCTTGTTAGCTTAAAGGCTGTTTTTGACGGCGTACCCGATATTTCTGTAGGCAACGTTATCGGTTCCAATATCGCCAATATTGCACTGGTGCTTGGTTTAGTGACCATTATATTACCCATAAGAGTGAGTAAGGGTAGTTCGGTTTTGTTCGACTGGGTGGTTATGATGGGCGCTTCGCTCTTGTTTTTTATCTTTGCCCAAAATAACTTAATAGAATTTTATGAGGGTGTGATCTTTCTGATTATTATAGTTATATATCTAACCTATTCGGTAATTAAATCGCGTAAGCAGGTAAATAAGTTGGATGATATTTTGGAAAAACCTACGTTGAAAATAAAATATGCCATCGGACTGCTTGTTCTATCTGCCGTGGGTTTGTATTATGGTTCGTCTTTATTGGTTAATGGTGTCGTAATTGTAGCCGAGGGCTTAAATATAAGCGAGCGCGTTATTGGTGTATCGGTGGTTGCCTTTGGCACTAGCGTTCCGGAACTGGCAACATCTATTATGGCAGCTGTTAAAAAAGAAACAGCCATCTCAATTGGAAACATCATCGGTTCAAATATCTTTAATCTCTTAGCAATTCTTGGAATCACCTCTGTTATTAAACCCATTGGTGTGTCGGACTTGTTAATATCGGTAGATATATGGTGGATGATAGGGGTGGCGGCCTTGCTATTGCTGGCCATGTTGCCTTTTAAAAATAGCATTATAAACAGATGGAAAGGCGCTGTTTTAATGTGTACTTATATAATTTACATGGTGTCGCTCTTTATTATTTAAAGTTTTAGGATGATTAAAGCACGGGGTATTACAAAGCAGTTTGGCGACTTGCAGGTATTAAAGGGCATAGACCTGGATATACACCAAGGCGAGGTAGTGAGTATTGTTGGACCCAGCGGTGCCGGTAAAACCACCCTACTGCAAATATTAGGAACGCTGGATAAACCCAATGCCGGCGAAGTTATCATCAATAATACATCCATCTCAAAGTTAAGCGAAAAGGAGCTATCGCGCTTTCGTAATACCAATATCGGTTTTGTTTTTCAGTTTCACCAATTGCTGCCCGAGTTTAATGCGGTGGAAAATATCATTTTACCTGCGCTTATTGCTGGTAAAAACAAAGCCAAAAGTGAGGATAAAGCCCGAAGCCTGCTTGCTTTTTTAAATTTACGTGACCGCGAAACCCATAAGCCTGCTGAGCTAAGCGGCGGCGAAAAACAACGCGTGGCTATTGCCCGGGCATTGATAAATGATCCGGCTGTGGTTTTTGCCGATGAACCTACCGGAAGCCTCGACTCCCAAAACCAGGAAGAACTGCACAAACTCTTTTTTAAACTAAGAGATGAGTTTAAACAAACTTTTGTGATTGTAACCCACGATTTGCACTTAGCCCACCTGAGTGACCGCGAAATAAAAATGAAGGACGGATATGTGGAGTAAACTGTAAGTGTTTTTAAAGTGAAGGATGTGTTGGTATTTATTTATCTCCACCCTCAGTAATATTAGAAAGATTTTAAATGAATCCAACAGAACTGAAAACCTTTCTCGACGAAAAAGTGCTTGCCTACAATGCGCCTACCTTCATAGAAACTGACCCCATATCCTTACCTCGGCTTTTTTCTGAAAAACGTGACATCGAGATTGCTGGCTTTTTGGCAGCAACCATTTCGTGGGGGCAGCGACAATCCATTATTAAAGCCGGGCATAATATACTTAGGCTGATGGATTACCAACCTTACGATTTTGTGATGAATGGCGATGTGAGCGCTATACCCGATGGCCCTGTTTACCGTACCTTTAATGGCACGGATCTTCGTTATTTCATCCTTGCTCTCCGAAATATTTACATCACCTATGGCGGCCTCGAAAAGGTCTTTACTACAGGATACCTACCCAATAAAAGCATCAAAGAATCTATTACCCATTTTCGTAGCGTATTTATTTCCTTTCGAACACCTGAGCGTTCTGGAAAGCATATAGCCAATGTACTTAAAAACTCATCGGCAAAACGTATTTGTATGTATTTACGATGGATGGTAAGAGAGGATAAAATGAAGGTGGATTTTGGCCTGTGGAAAAGCATAGATGCCGCGAATCTGATGTTGCCTTTGGATGTACATACGGGCAATGTGGCACGTAAGCTTGGTCTACTAACCCGCAAGCAAAGCGACTGGAAAGCTGTAGAGGAAATTACCGCAAGGCTCAGGGAATTTGATGCAGCAGATCCCATAAAATACGATTACGCCCTCTTTGGATTAGGTATTTTTGAAAAGTTTTAACGATGGCCAACGATATTTTTAATTTCAAGCAATTTTCCGTCCGTCAGGATTTGGCGGCCATGAAGGTGGGAACTGATGGGGTTTTGTTGGGTGCTTGGGCATCGGTGCAAGGGGCTCAGTCTGCTTTGGATGTTGGCACGGGAACCGGTCTTGTGGCGCTAATGTTGGCTCAGCGCACGGAGTACGCCCAAATACACGCCATTGAGTTGGATGAGGCCGCTTATCAACAAGCAATGCTTAACTTTACTGCTAGTCCGTGGGTTGAGCGTTTAAATGTTATTCACGCTGATTTTAAAACATATGATCCTGCTTTAAAATACGATTTGATAGTCAGTAATCCACCATATTTTAATCATTCGCTTAAAAATCCTTGTGATAAAAAAAGCTTAGCCCGCCATACTGACAAGCTAGATTATACCGAATTAATTAAAGGAGCCGCAAAACTATTGCAGGATACCGGTCGTTTTTGCGTGGTTTTGCCAGCAGCCGAAAAACTTAATTTTCAAGAGATTGCTGCCCAATACGGTTTGAAATTGAATAAAACCCTTTGTGTAAAGCCTACGCCAAGCAAGCCCCCCAAGCGAGCTGTGATGGAATTTTCATTGTTAAGTACACTGGTAGAAGAGCATGAATTAATTATAGAGGAATTTGGGCGACACCAATATTCAGAAGCTTACAAACAACTCAACAAGGATTTTTACCTAGCGTTTTAATTTCACTCTCCATGTTTTAAACCTATAGAATTCGGTAGGTTTAAAATATGGAGGATAATGCTTACCAAATTTCAAGATGTTCAATTGTGTTGTTGTTTGGTATCCAGTTACAAACAACAATGTACTTGGCTAATCAAATTAATCTATATTATTAGTAAAAAAAGCTATGATTTAATTCTAAGCTGATGCAATCATTATAAAAAAACGAATTACTTTTAACGCTATATTTTAATTTGTATAAAATGAAAAACAATTGGCAGGATTTGAGCATTGAGCAGCTTATTGAGGTTTTTGGTACCGAAAGTGGGAAAGATAGGGAAGAGGCACGAGATAGATTGGTTAGCAAAGGGAAGGTGGCTGTATCATCGTTGGTAGATTTGTTGGATCATCCACAATATATCTATCGATGGGAAGCTATGATGACACTTAAAGATATTAGGGATGAATCGCTATTACCAGTGTTTATTGAAAGGTTAACCGACAAAGAACAGGATATTAGATGGATTGCGGCCAAGGGTCTTATTCATCAGGGCGAAACAGCAATAAAACCCTTGCTTAATTTATTGATACATAATTCAGAATCGGTATTTGCTGTTGAAGGTGCACATCATATTTTTAATGGGCTACATAAAGACAATCAACTACCCGATACTTTTCCCTTTGAAACCATCATGCCTTTGCTGGAAAATACACGGCATACCGAACATCTTAAAGTAGTAGCGTTTAAAATTTTACATGCAATGGGAGGAGTGTAACTGCTTACGTTCATCACCCGTGAAGAGGATGCAGAACGTATAGGTTGATTTTTTTCACGCAGATTCGCGCGGATCTTTTCCGCAGAGTTTCGCGGATGGCATTTACGATGTGTTAAGTTAGGCTGATTCTGGTACCAAGCACTAAACTATTAACTTTTCATACCAATATCGTTACACTTCAAAACTCGGCACTTCTTTATGCTGTACGCTATTCTCTCCGTTTTACGCTTTACGCTCCCGACTATTAACTCCCGACTGTTAACTGCTCCGTCACTTCAATTTCTCTCGCACTGTTATCATCCATAACGCTAATTTTTACGTCGAATCTTTTAAGGGGGAGGAGGGAGGCAATTTTTTCAGGCCACTCCACAAAGCAATAGCTATCGGAGTAAAAATAATCTTCATAACCCAAATCAAAGGCTTCGTTTTCTTCTTTTAATCGATAAAAATCGAAGTGGTAAATCTTATTGCCCTTGTCGGTGTCGTACTCGTTTACAATGGAAAAGGAAGGGCTGTTAACCACATCCACCACATTGAGTTGGCGGCATAGCGCTTGAATAAAAGTTGTTTTACCTGCTCCCATGCTGCCATAAAAACAAAATACGGATGGCTCGTTATAGGTGGCCATAAATTCTGCGGCTACCTGATCTATTTTATCGAGGGAAGGTATTGGGAAGGTGCGGTCTTTCTTTTTCAACTTACACGTAATTAACTTGTTGCAGTATGTTTTCCTTTATTTGTCAAATATATTTATTTTTTCGGTGATAGCACCACATACGGAATCAACATTTCCTCCATGGAAACACCACCATGCTGAAAGGTATCTTTGTAGTAGCTTACGTAATGGTTGTAATTGTTGGGATAGGCCAAAAAGTCCTCATTGGTAGCAAATATATAACTTGTGGATACATTTACCTTGGGCAGTTGTATCTCTTCTGGTTTGGTTATTTCAAATACTTCCTTCGATTTGTAGTTTAGGTTACGGCCTTGCTTGTAGCGCAAATTGGTAGAGGTTTCTTTGTCACCAATTACCTTTACGGCATTTTTTACTCTTATAGTGCCATGGTCGGTGGTGATGATTACTTTCACCTTTTCATTTTCTAGGCGATCAAGCAGATCCTTCATAACCGAATGTAAAAACCACGATTTACTAAGCGAACGATAGGCTGACTCGTCATAAGCCAGTTCTTTTATCATCTTACTCTCGGTGCGAGCGTGCGACAGCATATCTACAAAGTTGAAAACCACTACTGATAGATCATCGTTGAGCAGGTTGGCATAATTGTCAATCAATTGTTTGCCACTTTCCATATTGGTCACCTTTTGGTACGAGTAGTTTACCTTATGTCGAAACCGTTTAAAAAAGGTGCCTGTTAACTCGCCTTCAAACTGATTTTTACTTCCCTCATCGGTTTCTTCGAGCCAATATTGCGGATATATCTCTTTTATTTGTGCGGGCATCAGCCCAGAAAATAGGCTGTTGCGCGCATACTGCGTGGCAGTGGGCAATATACTGCTGTATATTTCTTCTTCTTCTAGTCTAAATGTTTTAAGTACTTCTTGCTTTATCATAAGCCATTGGTCGAACCTGAAATTGTCGATCACCAGCATCACCACTTTTTCACCCTCTTGCAGCATGGGCAAGATAATTTCTTTCATCAACTGGTGCGACATGAGCGGGGCATATTCATCGGGATTGTTTATCCAATCGATGTAATTGCGTTTTACAAACTTTGCAAAGGCATGGTTGGCTTCTGTTTTTTGCATTTTCAGCACTTCATCCATCTCACCTTTGGTATCTTCAAGTTCTATTTCCCAATAAACCAGCTGCTTATATATTTCGGCCCAGTCGGCAAAGCTATTCGAGTTGTTTATTTTGATCCCTATTTTGCCAAATTCAGTTTGGTAGCTACTGGTTGTCTTTTCGGCCACCAACCGACGTTGATCAACATGTTTTTTTATGGTCAGCAATATTTGTGTTGGGTTAACAGGCTTAATGAGGTAGTCGGCTATTTTGCTGCCTATGGCTTGATCCATTATATTTTCTTCTTCGCTTTTAGTAATCATCACAACGGGTACTTCGGGCATCAGGTTTTTTAGTTTAGCCAGCACCTCCAAACCACTGAGGCCGGGCATGTTTTCATCTAAAAAAATCAAATCAAAATGCTCTATCTCAACCATGTGTAGTGCATCTTGTCCGTTGTTGGCGGTTTTAAGTTCAAAGCCTTTTTCCTGTAAATATAGGATATGAGCTTTTAACAAATCAATTTCGTCATCTACCCATAATATATTTATCTTTCTTGTATCCGCCATGTGTTTTGTTCTAATAATTCGATTTATAAAATTCCTGATATAAGGTAAAGGAATCTTTACCCTTTAATTGTAAAAAGTTATCGTTTGTGATAGGCCATAAATAATTTTCGGTTCGGGATACCTCACGCATTATGTAGCTATCCAGCTTCACTTTCTTTAAATATTCTTCTGCGTCGTTCGCATTTGCAAAACCTTTAATCATCACGTAATAGTAGTCATCTTCCAACGGCTTGTGTTCCGTCTCATATTTAGTTCCGTAGTTACTTTTGGTGTAGTTGGTAAATATCATTCCTATTCGCTTGGTATCAATACTTCCTTTTTTAAACACTACAATAGCATTGTGTCTACCCTCCTGAACAGTAAACCCAGAAACGGGCTTTTCAATGACAGGAGTTTTAAACATCGGCTCTGCAACGGTAGGTGTTTCGATTACCTCGGTTATTTGTGTATTTGTGTTTTCTTGCTCCGGCGTTTCTACTTCTGCTTTAAGTTCGGCCTTTTTTTCCAAAACATCTTCGGCAACTGCACTAATAACCTCCTTTGCTACTGTTGTTTGGGTTTCCGTAAAAACTGTTTTTGTTTCGGTAGCTTGTTCTATTTCCTGAGTTTGTGCTTTTACTGCCTCTTGTTTTTTGGTTTGCGCGGCCTCTTTTTGTTCGCGCCTGCGTTCTACCTCTAGGTTATTAAACGCTTCGGCGGCGAGATAATTGTCCGCAAAAAAAGAATCGTATCTGTCCTTGTCGCCCGATGAAAGCAAATACTCCATATTTTTGTTGGTGATAACGTACATCTGTTTGTATTCCAGATTATCGACTTTAAAAATATCGGTGCGTTCACGAAGCGAGTAAAAATAATCCAAAGCTTCCAGTCGATTGCTAAAACCCGAAACACTTAAAAGGGGCGTCCCATCGGGGAGTTGTGCTTCACCTATTTCATAATCGTTAAGCAAAAACTTTGAGAAGTTGTAATCGGCCATGTTAAATCTAAGCCTGTTTAGGTCGGCACTGGGGTTTACTAAAACGATTAAGGCGTGTTTAGCTTTATGGTCAACGGTAAAAGAGCTTACTACTTCCTCGTTAATGTTTGTGTTGCCCAGTTCTCGTTGCTCGAGGGCAAAACCCTTAGTGCGTTGTGTAATTAAATTACTACTCACCGGGCCTGCAACAGGTGTGCGGCCATCGGCATATAAACGCAGCATTTTATCAGCCAGGGGTGCGATCTCGTTTTTGGGATATTCTTTCGTAATATCCTTTAGTTCCTTCTCAAACTGAACCTGCTGTCCGGTTTTGGCATAGGATAAGCCGGCTAAAAACTTGAATTTGGGCATCAAATCACTTTTTTTATCTATCTGCATAGCTTGATCAAGGTTGGCTATAGGAGCATTAAAGTCATTGAATAAATAACTTGTATAGCTTTGTTGATAAAGCTTCTCCATTTTTTTGTTGCGCGCCTCTCTTTTTTCAGCGTATTGTGGATCATTTATAAAGGCGGTAAATTCACCTTCAGGAAATTGTTCCATCAGTTTGGTCTTTATATTGGCCATCCCCGCTGTATTATTCTGCAACTGATACCCAAGATAAAGGTTCATTAGGGCATCCTCTAAATAGGGGCCGTCCGGAAACCTGGTGATCAATTGGTTAAAGGCATCTATGGCATAAGGAATATTATCTATTTCATCTTTGTAAATCAAGCCCTGATTCAACAGTCCTTCCTGTATGCGATTTTGAGCTGCAAGCATCATTTCGGGTGTCGATGGTAAATCCTGTAGGTATGATTCTCTGCTTAATGGATTACTCGCCTGTTGTTTTGGTAACTTCTCCGTGAGTAGCTCATTAGCCAATACGCTATCTTTTGCAAGGGGGTTGGGCTCCGCAAATATATCGTTCATGCTTTCAAAGCTAGGTTCTTCAACCGTAACCTGTTTGTTAGATCTGCGCCAATTGTCCTCCAATTTTCGGCGTCCCCAACGCTTCTCAAACTCTAATTTTCCCATACCTACGGATGCCTGGTTGTAAAAATACCATTTACCTCCCTGCGAAGTCGTGGTTTGTGATTGACTTAAGAGCGGATCGTAAAATATATCACCGTCCCGGGTTGTCTGCTCGGCTATCTTAATCGCTTCCTGTCGTTCTTTTTCTTTTTCTATCAAATTGTCAATAAAAGCCAGCCGTTGTTCTTCGGGCATGGCCATAATGGCTATCAGGCTATCTTCGCGCTCCACTATAGTGATATTTTCAACCAAGCGAGCCAAATTTTCATGGTGCGTTTTGATGGTATCCAGCCCCGGAAAATCTTCGTTCAGGTTAATCACAGCAGTATCTAAATAATAATAGGCCGGTTTGTATTGAGGGCGCTCATAATATATTTCGGAGAGTTTATAAAACGACATACCTTTTTGATGTGTGTTATCCGTGCTTTTTTCGATGGACAGCAATAGGTTTTCTGTGGCTAAAGCCTCTTCATTTTCGGCTTTATAAGCTAGAGCCAAAGCATAATATATTTGATCTTCGTAATCCATATTCCGCTTGTCGCGAAGCAACTTTTTTATTTCTTTCTTCACGGCCTCCAATCCGCCTTCTTCAAACAATACGCCGGCACGGTTTACCTTAGCGTTAAAAGACATTTCGTAGGGAGGATTGGATTTGATAACGGCCAAGTATGCATTGCTTGCATTGGCATACTGCTTTTGCTTTTGGTGTAATTGGGCCAAAATAAAGTTGTATCTACGGTAATAATATTTCGAATCGGCTCTGTTTATTGCTTCATTTAAAAAGGGTATAGCCTCGCTATACATGTTTTGACGAATATAATAATCGGCGTAGGTGGCAGCAAATAAACCAAATAATTTCGAGGGCGCCTTACCTTCGAGATCGTAGTTTTCGAGTAAAACTTTGGCTTGTGCAAAATCGTCCAGCTCAATGGCGGCGCGTGCATTCCATATCTCGGCTTCGTACCATTCGGGCCCGGTTTGAAATTCTCTGAACATATAAGCAAAACTTTGTTGGGCCAAATAATAGTCATGCTTATAAAAATGTGATTTTCCAATTAAGAGGTAGGCATTGTCCACCCATTTGTTATATTCGTTCTGACTTAAAAATTTTTTGTATTTGAGCGATTGATCATCTCGTTTTTTTTCGGGCTTTTTACGTATTGAATGTTTCTTTATCAGCTTGGCGCCTTTTTCAATGGCTCTGTCCATTTGGCTGGAAGCCACAGATTCGCTTCCTGGTTTGGATTCAGGAAAAACCGAAAGCACCTGTGTATAATCGTCTTGATTCCCTTCTTCAACAGCTTCCACTCCTTCTTTAAAGCTTTGTTTGCCATTAAAATAAACATTGTAGTGTGCCGTGAGGTTATGATAACCACGACTCAAGCTGGTGTTTTTTTTGGTTGAGCAGCCCCACATAAAAACAAGGAGGAGAAGTGTATATGTTATTTTAAATTTCATTTGTTTATTAATTAGTATCAACCTCCCTTAATCCTAAAGTACAGGTTGCCTCGTAAAAGTACGGAAAGCTATCCTATTGTGTGTTAGCTCCAAGTAATACGTGAGTTTTTTTGTTTGAAATTAGCAAAATGTTGAATCCTTAATGTTTGATATTTTATTCTTCTCAGCTAATCCTGATTAGACTTACCCCTAACAAAGTTAAAACTAACTTTATCCAAAATTATTACATCAAAAATTTAAAAATCCCTTATCGCCCAAAACAATTTTATATATTGTACCATGTTTTTATGCACGTTATGGTTAAAAAAACAAATATATTTGAATTATCACAAAAAGTGAGCAATTAATGAAAATTCATGTAGTAGAGGACGACCGTGTTTTTAATAAGCTAATAGAACATTCGCTTGCTCTAAATCCCGATTTTGAGATAAGTACTTTTTTTGATGGCGCATCTTTTTTTAAGCACTTGCCCGACAGCCCTGATGTGGTTACGCTTGATTTAGGTCTTCCGGATCATACTGGCGAAGAGATTTTGGAGAGAATAAAGAAATATAATCCCGAAATAGAAGTCATTATTATTTCGGGTCAGGATAGCATTACTGCGGCGGTTAACCTTTTAAAGCAAGGAGCCTACGATTATATTGCCAAAGACGAAAATATTAAAGAGCGACTTTTAAACAGTATTAATAACATTGGCAACAAAAAAAAATTACTGAACGAAATATCCCAATTAAAAAGTCAGATTTCGAATAAATATAAATTTGGTAATGCCATTATCGGCGAAAGCCCTGTAATGAACGAAATTTTTGCTCTGTTGGAAAAAGCAACCAAAGTGCCTAATATCAATGTGTCTATTTATGGCGACACTGGAACCGGCAAAGAATTGGTTGCTAAAACTATCCATTATAACTCCATTCGAAAATCGTTGCCTTTTGTGGCGGTTAATATGGCAGCTATACCCCGCGAATTGATTGAAAGCGAGCTTTTTGGTCACGAAAAGGGTGCTTTTACAGGTGCCATAATGACCAAGAAGGGTAAGTTCGAAGAAGCCGAAGGAGGCACTGTGTTTTTAGATGAGATAGGTGAGATGGATGGTAACTTGCAAGTAAAATTGCTTCGTGTGCTGCAGGAAAGAGAAATAACCCGAGTTGGAGGTAACGCGGTGATTAAAGTTAATGCGCGGATTGTTACTGCTACCAACAGAGATTTAATGGGGGAAGTAAAAAAAGGCAATTTCAGGCAAGATTTGTATTATCGATTGCTCGGCTTGCCCATACATTTGCCCCCTTTAAAGGACAGGCAAAACGATATTATAACCTTGAGCCAGTTTTTTTTAAGCAGTTTTTGTAAAGAAAATAAGCTGGAACCCATGATATTAACTTCCAAAGCCAAAAAAAAACTGCTTGGTTATGCCTTTCCGGGTAATGTGCGCGAGCTAAAAGCGATTATAGAACTGAGTGCCGTAATGGCTGGCAACCAAGTTATTGATGAAGACAATATCATTTTTAGCTCCGACAACACCGAACTGGATATTCTGTCGGAGGAGATGACACTAAAGGAATATACAGATAGAATTATTTGTCACTATTTGCGTCATTACAATAATAACGTGCTGAAAGTGGCCGATAAGCTGGATATTGGCAAATCGACCATATATAATTTGATAAAGCGTGAAAAGGGAGGCATGCCAGAGAACTAATAGCTAATTGTTGTCTTTTGACTGATTATTGCTGACTGAGAACTCCTTATTTTTTTATTTCCAGCTCTTCAATACTTTTGGTTGGTCGTATCCAAATTTCTTGAAGTCCGGTTGTTTTTGCCAGTTCTTTTTTCAACTGCATGCAGGCCTTGTAGCTATCAAACTGACCCGTGGCATAACGAGTGAATCCATCCGTGCATTTATAAATAGTTACATTGTGTATGTTTCGTTCTTTAAAAAAAAGTAGGTTGGGCAACGGCTCTTTGCGCAAGGCTAGCAGCTGAACCGTATATCTTTTTGTTTGCGCACCCTTCATGTCTCCGGAATTTTTGCTTTTAATCAGACCTAAAGCATCTTTCTTGCCTGTCTCTGTTGACGTAATCTGTTTTTCTTTAGCCAAGCCATATGTTTTAGTGTTGTCTTTAATGTTGGCCACAGTATTTAAAACCTGTTTGTTTGTAACTGGTTGGCTAACCGGTTTTTTGTTGCCGGCATCAACCGCAAGTTTTTTGTCCTTTATTACCGGCAAGGCCAATTTAATCATTGGGGCGCTCATGGCCACATCATTTAAAACAATAGGCACTTTGGTTTTAGTGTAAATCATATCCTCGGTTACATTCACAAAATCTATTTTTTCCTCATTTAGCGTATTTGTTTGTTTAACTTCGTATTCGTAACCATTTTCCAAAAACATCATGTATGTACCACTGCCTGAGTTGGGTCGGTAGTCACCCACCAACTTATTATCTTTAGTGCGGGTTACCAGCACACGTACTTTTTCAAACTCGCTTCCCAATCTACTATCCACAACCCCTTCAACTACGGCCAGTTCCGTGTTAGAATCAGAATCGGATTTAAATTGAACCCGATAAATATCGGAGCCTCCATAATTATCGGCAAATTTTGATGATGCATAATAGGCCTGACTTTTATCGATGGTAGGCACAAAAAAGAAATCGTCGTCGGGGGTGTTAATTGGATAGCCCATGTTTACAGGAGCCGACCAGCTTGAGTCGGCATTCATCTGACTATAAAAAACATCCAAGCGCCCCATGGTATTATGCCCTTCCGATGAAAAATATAATGTTCGTCCATCGTAATGTATCATGGGTGTTTCTTCATCAAATGGAGTATTGATGTTGGAGCCCATATTCCGCGGCGTACCCCATTGTCCATCTGCTTGTTTTTTTACCATATAAATATCTAAAGCACCAAACCCACCTTCTCTATCGCTGGTAAAAAATAAGGTACTTTTGTCGGCAGAGATAGAACCATGCGTTTCCTCTGCATAGCTATTGATAGGAAAAGGTAGTTTTTCAGGTTCCGACCAGCTTCGGCCTGAATAATGACTCATATATAAGCTTTTACCATGCTCATCATTTCTAAACAGAACCATATCGTTTCCATCGGGTGATAAAGATACGGCAGCTTCGTGTTCGTTATTTTTAAAAAACACCTTTAACAAGCGTGCTGATTCCCAATTTTTGGCGGCCAAAGGTACCGTATAAATTTTTTCGGCATATTGTCCATCAGCGAGTAAACTCATTTTTATCCAATTACGGCGCGAAGTAAAAAAGAGTTGCTCTTCGCTCACTGCAATTAATGGACTATGATCATCGTACATCGAATTTACAGCACTGCCCATATTTTGCACATTAAGCTCAATGGGGTTGTTAATAAAGAAATTGGCATTATGACATATTTGTATCTCACGTTCCAACTCTTTTATGAAAAGGCTTTCATCGTCGGGGGTATTTTGTAGTAAATGCTCATAGATAGAAACTGCTTTTAATGGTTTTAAAAGAACCTGATATGCTTTTCCCAATGATAAGCCTAGCTCACGGCCCAAATAACCTTCCTTTTCGCTTTCGGTAAGTATGTCCAACCCTTTATTAAAGCAAACTACCGCGGTATCGGCTCCGTTGGAGGTGTTCAGATAACACAGACCCATATTAAAAAGAGCATCCAAATCCTTGGGATCGTCTTTTACGATCACCTTAAATATATCAATCGCCGCACGGTAATCTGACTTCTCCGCCAATTGCATGGCATTTTTAAATAGTTTTGAATTTTTATTGCTTGAGGATTGTCCGGTGCTTTGTATACCAGGAAGCCAGTAGGTTAAAAGGCAGAGTAAAGACAAAAGTAATTGGGGCAATGTCTTTGTCATTAGATAAGATTTAAAAGGTTAACTGATGCTACAATACGCAAATTTATATGATGTATAAAAATGTGAGTATCTTACAGATAACACCCGAATTTGTTTAGAAATTTATTTGTTTAAAAATTTTCACAAACAAATATATTAAATTATTTCTACAAGCAATATTTTTTTAACTAAATGGGAGTGAATGGATTACAAAATTCCATAAAAAATAAACTATTGGTATTATTTATGGTTATTAGAAGGTGGTAATTCTTTCTTATTGATCTCTTAATACATAACCCACCGCCGGAACATTTTCTATTTGAACGGCTATGTCTGCTTTTAAATATTTTCGGAGTTTAGCAATAAAAACATCCAGACTTCTACTATTAAAATAATCGTTGTTACCCCATAAGGCAAGCAATATATCATCGCGTTTTACCAAGTTATTTTTCGAACATGCTAGCATTTTCAGTACTTCGTTTTCTTTTTGCGTCAGTCGTTTTGGTAGCTTCTCAAAGGTTAGTAATAAGTTATCTGCATCGTATTTATACTTCCCAATAGAGATTATGGGCATAGATCCGGTAGTTGTGGCGCATCTGTTTAATATGGCATTTATGCGGCACAGCAACTCGTCTTCGTCAAAGGGTTTAACAATGTAGTCGTCAACTCCAATTCCAAAACCGGTTATTTTGTCGTGTTTAAGTGCCTTGGCGGTTAAAAAGATAATAGGAATGGTTTTGTTGTTTTTTCGGATGCGCTGTGCAATAGCGAACCCATCAAGACTGGGCAGCATAACATCCAAAATACAAAAGTCGAAATTATATTGGTAAAAAGCATTCATGCCTAGTTTTCCATCTGCGTACAGCTTAACGTCAAAACCATTCGACTCCAAAAAATCGACTAGCAAAAAGCCCATTGCCGTATCATCTTCAAGTAGAAGTATTTTTGTTTTTAAATTCATTAATTTCTATACGATATTTAAAACCAGCGTAAAGGTGCTTCCCTTATGCAATTGACTGTTTATGTGTATGCTTGCCCCGTGCTGCAACACCACCGATTTAACAAAATCCAAGCCCAATCCAAAACCTTTAAAATCGTGGATGTTTCCATTGGTAACGCGATAGTATTTCTCAAAAATATTTTGATGGTTCTTAGGATCGATACCAATTCCGTTGTCGCTTAGAACCACATAAAACTTATTTTTTTTATTATAAGTTGATATTTTTATCTCCGGTTCTGCTATGGTATATTTTATGGCGTTATCCAGCAAGTTGCAAAGAGCATGGTACAAATATTCCCTTTTGCCTTTTACTATGAAACGATTAGCCAGTAAATCGATGGTTAAATTACCTCCCGCTTTTTCTATGCTACTGCGGTAGGTATCTGCACATTTATTTAGCAATTGATGCATGTTCACTTCGGTGTATTCTGAGCGGTTTCCAACCATGGCAGCAACGCTTAATATATCACCCATGTGATCCTCTATTTTACTATTCTCATTTTGGATAAGGCCTGCATAGTTATTTATCTTTTCGCTATTAAAACCGGCATCAATATTCTTTTTTATCAGGTTTGATGCGAGTTTAATATTGGATACCGGGGTTTGAAACTCGTGAACCATGTTGTCGATAAAATCTTTTGTATTGGTAAGTATTCGCTTTTGATTTCGGAAAAGACGTGAGGTAAACACAAATGACATCATTACAAAAATAATAGCCCCTAGAGAAATGTAAAATAAGGTGCCTGCTTGTGCCAATATAAATTGGCTTTGCTCCGGAAATTGTATCAACAGTTTAATGCCATTTTCGGCCAGTAAGCCGTTTAGCGATTGTTCGTAACAAGCCACACCAGCTCGCTCAATATGGTTTTTATCTACATTTACAAACTCAAAAGTATAATCTAGGTCAATTTTATGTATAGCCAAATTGGAACGAATGATACTGTCGGCTTTTTGAGAATTAATCCTTTGCATATCCTTTGTACACTGATTGCCACACACATAATTATGCATGTACGTGCAAGCGTTGGCCGCTCTGGCAATTTCGTTCCGCGATTCGCTTAGGGCAAGCACAACACGGTGGTTAAAATGCTTTTGCTCCAACTTGGCCGACCTAATCAAAAATGTAAACTGAATACCTATAAGGCCTAGTAGCAATAAAAATGTAATGGTTGCAAGTAACGCTTGTTTGTCTATCCTATTCTTCATTCGGTTTTATTAAAGCAGAAAAGTTTAATGTAAAGTAAATTGCTTTATTTCAACAAAAATAGGCAAAATGCACGACAATTGCGCTTTGCGTTTTAAAACGGATACCTATTTTAATAGGAAAGAAGAGAAAATTAGATTTAAATTATTAATCGAGGATATTAAAAATGTAAGTTGAGATAAAATCTATATATTAAAGCTAATTGTGTTTTATAGATGATTTTTTTGCAAAAGCTTACCCGATTGGTCAAGCAGTAGGGCGCTGCGCTCCATTTTTTTGTCGCGGACAATAACTTCAAAAAAAACATCAGCTCCTTTGTTAATGGCTATGGCATTCATTATTTCACCTGACTTAATACATTCGTCAATAAGATGCGACGGAAGTTCATCGAGCCTCAAGTTTTTCTTATATTCTATAATTCCGAGATCCTCAGTAATTTTTGCGATAAATTCGATTTCATTCACATAGAAAACGGCTTCATAAACCCCCTTTTTGGAATGCCACTCAACATTTAGCGCCTCGGGAAATTGCGCAAGTAGCGTTTCTTTTACCTTTTCAGGAATTTGTTTGAACGGTGTCAGAAATATTTTTTTTAGTAACTTATTCATCACAGACTTAATTGTTTTCGATTCAATTTTTAACCCATCAAAGCTATTCATTTTCTCTGCCTCGTGGTTTTGACGAATACAATAGAATAAGTAACGGACTTTTCTCAATCATTTCCGAATTTCTCAAAATACAAATATACCACACGCGATCTTGCTCTTTTAAGCCGCATTTTAACCGCATCATCACTGATGGCCAAACTAGCTCCAATGTCCTTTAACGAAAGGGAATCCTGGTATTTCATCAGCAGCAATGCTTTTTCTTCGGGGTGGATAAGATCCAAAATAAGTAACAAATTATCGTAACTGAGTTCCGAAATATTGGCATCGCTTTCGTCGATAATTTCGGGTAATTCATTTTCCTGGTTCCAAGTAGGATAGTGCAGTTGTTTCTTTTTTCGAAGAAAATCGATTATTGCATTATATGATATTGAATAAAGCCATGATGAAAAGGACGATTTACTTTTGAAGCCATCCAGTTTTTCATACACCTTGCTCAAAATGTCATTCGCAAACTCTTCGGCTTGGGTTTTATTTTTAAAAAAGCTGTAACATTTATCTCTAACTTTTGCAAAATAGCGGTCATAGATAAGCTCGTAGAGTTCATTTTTGTTCTCACGGGTAATCTTATCAATAATTTCCTCGTCAGTTAAAGTGTTAAATATGAGCTTATTCATAGTTTAATAAATGTGTTTATCTTAAAAAGATATTTTTTTTTTATGATGCTCGTGTTACTTCGCCAAATAAATCCGTCAAAATACATGAATGAGAAAAGCTCTTATCAAAACCATTTAGAGAATTAATACAAATTAAGTAAAAATTATGAAGAAGTTTTTTGTTTTTTTCGCGGTAATTACCGCCACACTTGCATTTAGCAGTTGCGCTAAGGCACCCCAAGCAGAAATAGACGCTGCTAATGCTTCAATGGAACAAGCAAAAGCCGCACAGGCCGATGTTTATTTGGAAGCTGAATTCATGGCTCTTCAGGATTCAATGAACGCTGTTACAGCCGATATTGAAGCCCAAAACTCAAAAATGTTCGGAAACTATGACAGCGCTAAAGAAAAACTAGCTGCTATTACTGCACAAAGTTCTGAGCTTGTTGGCAAAACCGAAGTGAAGAAAGAAGAAGTTAAAGAAGAAGTTGCAATGGCTCAAGCTACTGTAGCTGCGATGATGGAAGAAAACCAAAAAATGGTTGAAATGGCTCCCAAAGGTAAAGAAGGCAAAGAAGCTATCGAAGCCATCAAAAGCGACCTAGCCGCCATCAATGCATCTTTGGACGAAATTCCAGCTTTATTGGCTAGCAACGATTTAATGGCTGCCCAAACTAAAGCCAACGCAGTGCAACAAAAAGCAGCTGAAATCAATACTGAGTTGAAAACTGTGCTTGAAAAATATAAGCGCTAATAATCAGTATCACGAAGTTTAGACATCAAAGATTTGCCGGGGCTATCAGCCCCGGCTTTTTAATTTCGGTTAAATGAGGGCAAAACGGATTATTCCCCGCTTATTAGTTGCAGTAGCTATTTTAAGTTGCTTATTTATTGCCTACGCTACGTATAAATATTTTACCATTAAAGCGCCAACATCAGAAATAGATAAGGCGCGTGAATCGATAGCAAGGGCAAAAAGTGCTCATGCAAGCAGATATGCCAGCGAGAGATTGCACGAAGCGGAGAAATTGTTTAATGCGGCAATGGCCGAGTGGACACTGCAAAATGACATTTTTTTTGCCTTTCGCGACTTCTCCCACGTAAAAGATTTGGCAACAGCTTCGCTAAATATCAGCATCAATGCCCATAACGAAGCCGATTCGCAAAAAGATAAATACACCAAACAATTAGAGCTTAAACTGGAACAAACAACCAGTCAGATACATCTATTTGAGAATTGTTACAAAAACCTGCCCCTTGGCCGTGTAAATTTTGATCGATATAACAAAGGAAAAATTCAGTATTTAGAGGCGCTACATGAATTCAACAACAAAAATTACCCAAAGGCACTAAAGCTAATTGAACAAGCCTCAGATAAGCTTGACCAAGCCGAAAAAGCTACACAGACTAAGCTAAATAGTTTTTATGAAGATTTCCCCGATTGGGAAAAAAATATTAATCAAGCTTTTTTATTATCGAAAAAGCAAACTATTGTTTTAGTGAATAAAATGGAAGCCACTTGTGCTGTATTAAAGGGCGGCAAAGTGATAAAGGTTTTTGATGCTGAGTTTGGCCCCAACTGGATGGGCGACAAAATAATGAAAGGCGACCGAGCAACTCCACAGGGAATATATAAGATAACAAATAAAAAGAAGGGTTCCAGCACTAAATATTATAAAGCAATGTTGCTAAACTACCCTAACGACGAGGATGTTGCACGTTTTGACCGAATGAAAAAAGCCGGTAGCATTTCAAAAAGTGCGCATATCGGGGGCTTAATAGAAATTCATGGTCATGGAGGTAAAGGAGTGCATTGGACAGAAGGATGTGTGGCTTTGACGGATAATGAAATGGATGTTATTTATGACTTGTGCAAAGTTGGAACACTTGTATTTATTGTAGGTAGTGACAAAACGCTTAAAGAATATTTAAATACAATAAAATGAATCGGAAAATTGTTTTGTTGAAAGCAGGGCTTACCGGCTTAATGATTATAGCCGGTTTGATGCTTTTTGTTGCGGCAAATGCTTTTTTAATACCCGAAATACAGGATGTTCGATTTAAGTCGTTGGTAAACGATGAAACAAAACTACCCGAAACTTCGGACAAGCCTGAAGAAATAACCCAGCTGCAAAACCAAGTTGACCGCCTTGGTCAAAAATTGGATCGCCTTACGCCCGGTGGTGCGTTCATCATCATCAACACCACTGAAAATACGTACCGATTATTTAAAAACAATCAATTGGTTCGGAAAGGGCTTTGCTCCACCGGAAGCCTTATACAACTAGAAGTTGACAGTACAAAAAGCTATACCTTCGAAACTCCGAGAGGTGCACTGTCGGTGAAAGGCAAAATCACGAAGCCCATTTGGCGCAAACCCGATTGGGCATTTATTGAGGAAGGGCTGCCTGTGCCTTCGCACAATCACGATTCGCGTTTCGAGCGCGGCGTATTGGGTGATTACGCCTTGAGTCTTGGCGACGGCTACCTCATCCATGGCACACTCTATCAACGTTTACTTGGAATGCCAGTTACACATGGCTGCATCCGTTTGGCCGACGAAGATTTAGAAGTGGTTTACAAAAATCTGCAAATTGGATCCAAAGTTTTTATCTACTAATGAAAAATACCATGATAGATTTCCTTTTGAGAAACAAATATTGGATTGGCGGAATTGTTTTGTTTTGGACTGTTTTATTGGTGTTATTTATTGTAAATTTCACCTTTGCGATGGTACAAAGTGGTAAATATTCAACCGAAATACATTCCCAATTAGATAGTACCAAAATAATAAACGATAATTGGAAGAGCTCCGATAGTAAAACATTGCAAAAACAGCAGCTTTGGCTAGAACAGCAGTTGCAGTTGGCCAAATCCGATTCGTTTAGTTTAGGCATCAATCTATCCGATAGTTTAGTACAGGTGCATCTGAAGGGTACCGTGTTGTTTCAGGCAAAAATATTGGCTCAAAAACCCGCACGATATATCAGTAATATTAACAAGCAGTTGTATTTAAATATATTTGGCAAACCAGCTCGCATTGATTCTTCTGTTTCTAACATTCCAAAAAGAGCCTTGATAAAAGTGATTGCTCCACCGATTGGCACGGAAAAGGAAACGATAAAAACCGATTTGACCAAACCCGAGGCTATAAATTGGGTGTTTAAATCGAGCAGCGGTCTACTAATAGTTATAAACGGTGTATTACTAGAGCCGGATTCCACAATGAATATAAAAAAAAGCAGCGATATATTTAAGTATCGACTGAAACATGCTTTTGACAATCCTTTTGCAAAAAAATACGCTCCAGTGCTATATCTATGGCTCAACGATACCGATGCCAAGGCCATTTACCGTGCCCTCCCCGAAAAAGCCAAATTTATTATCCGTAACTAGTCAATTATTTTGTCGATATTTTTAAAAAAAATGGTTTAATAATTAAAAAATATTTGCTATTAACATGTCGTTAACATCCAGTAAGCTTTAAATATCATATATTGCAACTCAAATATATCAAGTTTGTTATTTAAGCAACATTAATTATTAACAATACAAAATCAATCGTTATGAAGAAGTCAATTGCAATTACATTTTTATTTATGTTTATGCTTGCCATCGCATCACCTGTTATGGCCATGGATACTGTTCAGGAACCAGTAAAAAAGGAATCTGCTGAAAAAAAGGAGTGCACTAAAGAAAAAAAGGCAGATTGCACTAAAGAGAAAAAGGCAGAATGCGAAAAAAAGTGTAGCCAAGAAAAGAAGTAAATCAAGTATTTTAATTTTATACAAAGCCGTTCAGTTAAACCGAACGGCTTTTTTTTATGCTATTTTTGTTCTACTTTTAATTCCGTTATAAAAACTTGCTCAATGTTTTATCGACTATACCTTGCATTTTGTCTTCTGAACCTAGTTTCAGCTGTCGCTGAAAATAATATAAATCCAGCATTTGATAAAACAGAAGGTGAGCAAAAACTTGAAGAAATGCAACGGATTGGCTTGCAGATTGTGTCTGAGAATCCCGACAGGGCAGATAGCATTGCCCATCAAATGCTAGCGCTTTCTAACGATGACCAGATAAAATACAAAGGCATAGCTTATTACATTCTGGGAGATGCAGAATATTACCGTGAAGACTACAACCTAGCACTGCAACACTACATACAAGCACAATCGTATTTGGAGCAAAGCAGCGATAGTGCAATTTTATCAGGTAACTACAGCAATATAGCTCTAATGTACTATTACAAAGCCAACTATAGTACTTCGCTATCGTTTTACGAAAAGTGCTTTGCGTTGGAGACGCAATTAAATGATTCTCTAGGAATGGCCAAATCCCTTCAAAACATGGGCTTAATTTTCGGCAATTCTAAAAAATTCGAAATGCAGCAATCCTACTATAAAAGAGCATTGGAAATATACCGGAAGATGAGTGACAAGCGCTCGGTGGCCGATATAGCTCTGAACCTGGGGGTTGCCTTTGTATTTCAGGAAGATTACGACCAGGGCTGGATCTACTACCAAGAGGCCTTAAAAACCTATCGCGAACTTAACGATAGCAACCGGATTGCATCTGTACAGACCAATATCGGATACTTCCATACAAAAGTAAAAAATTACGAAAAGGCCTTTGATTTCTTTAACTCAGCCATATCCATTTTTAAATCGTTAGACAAAAAGAGTGGTTTGATAAATGCCTACACTGGTCTTGGCGATTTATATGCAGCAATGGGGCAGCGTAACCAAGCAGTTGAGATGTATCAAATTTGTGAATCGATAAACCAAGAGGTGGGTCTTTTGGACATACAGCGCGATAATTTACTAAGTTTATCCACAGCATATAAAGAAATAGGTGATAATATTAATGCCTTGCGAGTTTATGAAGAATATAACCTTATAAAGGATAGTATTTATACGATGAACCAGTTGGATAAAATACTGGAACTTGAGAACCGATTTAAATTTCAAAAGAGCCAGAATGAAGTGGCAGAGTTGAAAGCTAGAAATCGCTTATACTTAATTTTCTTCCTATTGGGTGCTTTTCTGGTGATATGTACAGGAGTTTTTATGTTGTTATATCTGCGAGACCGCCGCATGAAGGAGAATCATCGGGTACTCAGTTTGGAACAAAAAGTATTGCGAACGCAGATGAACCCACATTTTATTTTCAACTCTTTATCCACCATCCAGTATTATATTTTAGAAAATAAAGTGATGGATGCTGTTGATTTTTTAGCGGATTTCGCTGGCTTAATGCGCTTGGTTCTTCAGTATTCGCAAGAAGAGTTTATTACCTTAGACCGAGAACGCGAGATATTAGAGTATTATATTAAATTACAGAACAAGCGGTTTGGCGACAAGGTAAGCTATGAAATTATTATAGACAAGGAACTCAGTGATAACAAAATAATGATTCCGCCTATGCTGGCACAACCCTTTATCGAAAACTCGTTTGAACATGGTGAGTTAAGTAAAAAGGATGATGGGCATATTAGCGTTAGGTTTGAAAAAAATGACAATAAATTGATTTATATCATCGAGGATAACGGAATAGGAATATCAAAGAAGAGGAAAGATGAGGGAGTGGAAGAAGACAGTGAGATAACCAAAAAACATAAATCTTTGGCACTTAAAATAACTGCCGAAAGACTCAAGCTGATTAACTTCGGAAAATCAGGCTCAAGTATAGATTTGAAAGTTCACGATAGAAGCCAGTATGGCACATGCGGCACGCGAGTGCAATTTACCATACCACTCAAAACAATGAGCAATTAATCTGTAATTACACAAAAGGCTATTTTTTACATTTTAGGATAAAAATCAATTACTTTCTTCCAAAATCGGCAGGTATTTCGCCCCATTTTTTGGTATCCCATTTAAGTATCGTTTGGGTATAGATGTTATTTTCCAACCAATCTTCGGCACGTTTTATCACCTCAAAAAGACCCTTTGTTTTTGCATTTACTTCGAGTTTTGTCCTGCATTTTTTAGCCTTTACCCATACCATGGCAATTTTAGAATCCGTATAAATAGGCAAGTTAAGTTTGTGTTGTTTTTGATAAGCCAAAGCATGAACAATAGCCAAAAACTCACCTACATTATTGGTGCCCAATATAAACTTTTTGGAAAAAACGAGGGTGCCTGCAGTGGTATGTACGCCCTGATACTCCATCACACCAGGATTGCCGCTACAAGCCGCATCAACCGAAAGACTATTTTGTACTATGTTGGGGTTTTCTTCGGTGGCAATGAAGTCTGCTTTCGATTTATCTTTATTACCCCAATGCTTGCTAGGGTCGTCCTCAAATGCTGCTTCGGCTTCAGTTAAAGTTTTATAGCCCTTGAAACGCACATTGCTTACCCCAGCACTGTTTTTTTGACACTCATCCCAACTGGTATAAATTCCAGGGCTGTGACCATTCCATACCACATAGTATTTATTTTTTTTTGCCATAGCTATCCTTTAAGCCCCGGTAAAAACTGAAGGAGTAAGTTGGCAAAATTGGATAGAAACAAACGTATGGCCATGGCCAAAAGGATGATTCCGAAAAATTTTTGGAGTAGATATACACCGCCCTTGCCAATTGTCTTTTCTACTTTACCGGTGTTTTTAAGTACAAAAAATACAAATATGATATTCAAAAATAAAGCGATGATAATATTGATAACAGCAAACTCGGCTCGCAATGCTAATAAAGTTGTAAAGGTTCCGGCTCCGGCGATTAAAGGAAAGGCAATAGGCACTATGCTTGCACCCGCAGGGGAGTCATGTTTGAAAATATGTATCCCAAAAATCATTTCAAAGGCCATCACAAATAAAACAAAAGCACCGGCAATGGCAAACGAAGAAATATCTACGCCAAACAAACCCAATAACGGTTCGCCCACAAAGAAAAATACCAAAAGTATTAATAACGATACAAATGCCGCCTGAAAAGGTTTTATAGTTTCGCCTCGCTCTTTTAAACTCAGTATAAGCGGTATAGAACCCAATATGTCGATTACGGCAAAAAGCACAATAAAAGCGGAAAGAATCTGTAAAAAATCAATATTCATAACATTAAAGTTTAAACAAAAGTAGTGAATTAAAAAGGGGATGTTAGGACATCCCCCTCAAAATAGTCATTCCAAATTGAGAATCGGCCTCAGCCATGTTTTATATTTATTTTACTAGAGTCATCTCATCAATCAGATTGGTAGCCCCTGCGTATTTATCGATGATAAAAAGCACGTAACGGATATCTACGTTTATACACCTTTGAAGTTCTGTTTCAAAGGCAACGTCGCCGCTCATGGCTTCCCAGTTGCCGTCGAAGGCTAGACCAAATAGTTCGCCGTTGCCATTAATTACTGGGCTACCCGAATTACCCCCAGTGATGTCATTGTCGGTGATAAAACATACGCGCATAACACCATCCGCATCCGCATATTGTCCATAGTCCATATTTTGGTATAGTTCAATCAATTTTTGGGGCACTTCAAATTCAAAGTCGCCTGGCACATACTTTTCTATTACTCCGGACAACGTAGTAAAGTAATCGTAAAGAACTGCATCCTTAGGCTTGTAATTGCCCACTTTGCCATAGCTTAAACGCATGGTGAAGTTAGCGTCTGGGTAAAACACTTGGTTGGGTTTCATTTCCATTAAACCTTTCAGAAACAATTTGTTGTTTTCGCTTTCAGCGTTCCTAGTTTCGCTAACCTTGTCATAAAGTCGATCATAGATGTCCTTAGTTGATTTTGCTGCTATGAATACAGGATCCTTACGAAGTGTTTTTAGTTTTGGAGCTGCTAAAAATGATTCAAGTTGGGTTTTGTCTACAAACATAGATTTACGAAAAACCATATCGGCATATTTTTCAAAATTGCCCTTGTATTTTTTTTCTACTAGTTGCTTAAAAAACGATGGATGATATTTTTTACTCATCGTGTCATAGTATAGTTTTAGCATAACCGAAAATACTTTTCGGTCGGTAGAAACGCTATAATCTTTGTAAAAGGCATCCAGCGATTCCAAAATATCCTGAGCCATTGCTGCTGCTTTTTCTTGTTCCCCTTCTTCAAGTGCTTTTTCGAGTTTAATAGTCCTGGTTCCCAACGTAATGATTTCGGTTCCGCGCAACAAGCACTCTACCAAATAGTTTTGTGCTTTTAGCTCATCGGTCCTCTGGGCATAAAGCTTTTCCAAATTAGGTAAAACTTCGCTGTACTCCTTTGTTCGATCGGGGGATGCTTCTACCCAGTTGGCAAATTCTTTTTCTAACTTTTGTTTATCGGCAACCACTTTTAGTTGTTCCAACCCACGGTTCATTCCAATGCTATTTTTCCAGTAGTTTGAGCTTCGGCTGTATTTTGAGGCATACTGTAAATTCACCTCTTCGCTGGCCATCATATCTTTGCGCCAAAGATCCTGCTTAACACCGCGCGGAAGAATACGGGCATCGTTGATCACATTCATCCGCTCTTCAATACCCCATGAGGTAAGGTATCTACTGGTGCTTCCAGGATAGCCCAAGGTCATAGCAAAATCGCCATCATTTGCACCTTTTAGGGAGATAGGCAGATGGTAGGCCGGTTTTAATGGCACATTGTCTTTGGAGTAATCAGCTGGTTTTCCATCTTTATCAGCATACACCCTGAACATGCTAAAATCGCCTGTATGGCGAGGCCACATCCAGTTGTCGGTATCATGTCCATATTTTCCGATGGAAGATGGAGGTGCTCCAACAAAGCGAATATCGGTATATTTTTCATAAACCACTAAAAAATACTGATTCCCTTCAAAAAAACTTTGAACGCGAACGGTGTATTCATTATCTTCGGATGCCTCTTCGGTGATGATACTGATATTTTTGTTCATCAGTTCATCTTTTTCGTTTGTATCTTCCACATCTTCCAATCCTTCGAAGACCCGTTCGGTAACATCTTCCATTCTTTTAAGAAAGGTGACAGATAAATCTTCGGTAGGTAATTCCTCTTCCAACGACTTAGCCCAAAACCCATCTTTTAAATAATTGTTCTCCGTGGAACTTAATGCCTGAATATCTCCGTATCCACAGTGGTGGTTTGTCAATAATAGTCCCTGATCCGAAATAAGTTCGCCAGTACAACCTCCACCAAAAATAACAATAGCATCCTTCATACTGGAGTTGTTAATGCTATAGATATCTTCGGCCGTTAGCTTCAAGCCCATCTGCTCCATCTTGTTCATGTTCAGCTTCGATATCAAGGGCAAAAGCCACATTCCCTCATCAGCCTTAGCGGTTCCGGCGAAACCTATTACAAAGGCGAGGAATAAAATCGATAATTTCTTCATCTGTTATGTTTTAATATATTTTTAAATCAATAAGGTTTGATGCAATCTATATTTATGCCATTTTTTAGCGGCGTACAATATAATAATAATTCAAAGGCCAAAACAATGATATTAGTTTGGCTCAGGATTAATGATTATGAAAAAGTCGGAAAACATTGATTGCTTTTGGAAGCGAAATTGAATACGAAAAAAGCGATGGAATTCCCTTTAATTCTATCCCAATCACAACTCTAATTTCAACTGCGTATCGAGCAGCCTAAATGTTAAGCGATGATATGGTGTATTACCTAATTTTATGATACCTGCACGATGCATTTTTGTAGGGTAGCCTTTGTTTTTATCCCAGCCATAACCCGGATATTCCCTATTTAAATTCTGCATAAGCTCATCGCGGTGTGTTTTTGCCAGAATACTGGCGGCAGCAATGGACATATATTTGCCGTCGCCTTTAACTACACAGGTATGTGGTATTTTTTTGTAGGGTTTAAAGCGGTTGCCATCTATCAACAAATGCTCGGGAACCATGGGCAACTGCTCCACGGCTCTTTGCATGGCAATGATAGAGGCGTTGAGAATATTTATCTCGTCTATCTCATTGTTATCAACAACCGACACAGCCCAGGCAAGTGCTTCCCGTTCAATGATGGGACGTAGCGCATCTCGTTGTTTTTCGCTCAATTGTTTGGAGTCGTTGAGTAGTGGGTGTAAAAAGGTGTGGGGCAATATAACCGCTGCGGCCACAACCGGACCCGCAAGGCATCCTCTCCCCGCCTCGTCGCATCCGGCTTCTATCTTATCGGGGTGCATAAAAAACTCCAATTGCGCCTTCATTGGTTACTGACCGCTGTAAACAAATTCCAACACGGTTTGGCCCACAGCCTTAAGTGTGTTGCGGTCTATGATGTCCATATTATCGTTATGGGTGTGCCAAAAAGATCCAAAACTGGTTTCGGAATTGGGATCGAATTGGATAATATCGATGCAGGGAATATTTAAATACTTGTTCACATAAACATGGTCGTCGGTAATGGCACCACCGTCCTTAAACGGGAAATAATTGCCATAACCAATTCTGTCCGCAGTTTTCCATACTTTTTTTACGATGCGAGGTGCAAAGTACTTAGAGTTGAGCTCCTGATGAAATGTGGCATTTTTGCCACCCACCATATCCAACAAAATACCATAGCGGGCATAATAATTTTTCACGTGTGGGTTTTTACCCCAGTATTGCGAACCCAGGCACCAAGTGTCGGCCGTGTAATTTTGCGTTTCAATATGGTCGGGTGTGCCATAATCTTCGGCATCAAAAAATATGATATCGATACCAAAGTCAAGCTCATTTTTATTGATCTGTCGGGCAATTTCCAGTAAAACTGCCACACCACTTCCGCCGTCATTGGCGCCAAGAATAGGTTCGTTTCTTCGGCTTGCATCCTCACAATGGTCGGCAAAGGGTCTGGTGTCCCAATGTGCAAAAAGTAATATGCGATCCTTTAACTCGGGTTTATATTGGCCAATAATATTTTTAGCGTGTAGCAAGGTATTGTCAAAAGCCACCACTTCGGCTTCCTGCACAATTACCTCGGCACCAAATTCACGAAGCTTTGCACTCAGGTAGTTGGCACACCTAGCATGGGCATCTGTATTGGGAACCCTAGGTCCAAAATCAACTTGTTTTTGAACAAAAAGGTATGCCGAATCCTCACTGAAAGTAGGAGTTTGGATTACTGATTTAGTGTTCGTTTTTTCGTTTGAGCTGCTTTTTTTAGATGCCGAATTGCATGATGCCAACGAAATAATGGCGATAAAAGCGATGTGTTTTATGATGTTTATGGATAACATAGTTTTGGTTTATTAATTCAGTATTTTAATTCAGTATGATATTTTCGATGTTTGAATTGCACTTTCTATTTCACTTCTTTATTTTAGTTGCCAGGTGGCGCTTGTAGTGCCATCTTTAATTTCAAAACCTATATCATTCAGCTGGTTACGTATTTTGTCGGCTGTAGCCCAATCCTTTTTGTCTTTTAAATCGTTACGCACCTGCAACAATAAATCCATTACCTCGTGCAACTTGTCGTCGTTGCCATTATTTTGGTCGATACTTACATCCAAGCCCAGTATATCAGTTACAAACAAGTTCATCAGTCGGTTCAACTGCATTAGGTCGGTTTGTGTTATGCTTTGAGTACCTGCTATAAGACTGTTGATGGTTTTAACCGCATCAAAAAGATGGGCAATAAGAACAGGACTGTTCAGGTCGTCGGCTAAGGCAGCATAACAGTTTTGTTCAAAAATAGCGATATCCACGCTCGATTTATCCAACGCGTTTATCTTACTTATATTGGCCATGGCTTGACGCAAACGGTCAAAACCTTTTTCGGCTGCCTGCAAAGCGGCGTTGCTAAAGTCGAGCGTGCTACGATAGTGCGCCTGTAAAATAAAAAAGCGTATGGTCATTGGCTCGTAAGCCTGCTCCAAGTTTTTGTTGTTGCCCGTAAAAAACTCTTCCAAAGTAATAAAATTACCCAGCGACTTACCCATTTTTTGTCCATTCACAGTAATCATATTATTGTGCATCCAATAGCGGGCGGGTATTTTACCGTTGTCAACAGTGCTTTGGGCAATTTCACATTCATGATGTGGAAACAGCAAGTCCATACCACCTCCATGTATATCAAACTGATCGCCCAAGTATTTTTTACTCATGGCCGAACATTCCAGGTGCCAACCGGGGAAACCTTCGCTCCACTGCGATGGCCAGCGCATGATATGCTCCGGTGCAGCTTTTTTCCATAAGGCAAAATCAGGTGCGCTGCGCTTTTCACTTTGTCCATCAAGGATGCGGGTATTGCTGATAAGATCTTCTACTTTACGTCCCGATAGAATCCCGTAAGGAAAATTCTCGTCATATTTTTTTACATCAAAATAGACTGATCCGTTACTCTCATAGGCATATCCCTTATCAACTATAGATTTTATAACTTCTAGTTGCTCTATTACATGGCCCGAAGCATGTGGCTCGATACTGGGATCTTTTACATTTAACATTCCCATGTAATGATGGTATCTATTGGTGTAATATTGAGCCACCTCCATGGGTTCCAACTCCTCCAATTTTGCTTTTTTTGCAATTTTATCCTCACCCTCATCGGCATCGTTTTCCAGATGCCCTACATCGGTAATGTTGCGCACATAGCGTACCTTGTAATCAAGGTGCGTCAAAAAACGAGTAAGCAAATCAAAGGTTATAGCCGGGCGCGCATGTCCCAAATGAGGATCGCCATAAACTGTGGGGCCACATACGTACAAACCTACTCTTTCAGGTATGAGCGGTTTAAAAAGTTCTTTCTTTCGCGAAAGGGTATTATATATGTACAATTGATCTTTCATGTGTTTATAATTTATTTTTTTTGCCACATAGCTTGCCCCGAACATGATTCGGGGGAACTCGCCATTACAATCATTCCCCCTCCCGCTAAGGCGGGACAGGTTTTGTGTGAGGACACTCTCATAGCCTGCCCCGAACCTTCGGGGGCTCGTTTCATCTCATTAAAAATGTTTGTTCTTATATGGCATTCGATGCTTGTCCCGAACTCAACTCGGGATAACTCGCCAAGAATATCCTGCCCCTTTGTATGAACTATTCTCATATCCTGCCCCGAACCTTCGGGAGCTCGTTTCATTATTCATATCTTATTATTCGGAGGTTCAAAAGTACAAAAAATACATCAACATACGTATTGCATATTGATAGTATCAAAACAGCGTATTAGTCAAGAGTTATGATGTGTTGGCATAATAACAGCCCTGGTGACGTAACAAACATCACTGTAAACGAGTATTTATGAGCATGATGGCAAAGCAATATAACGATATGTTGAAGAATCCGTTAAGCACAGACAGTATTTGGGAATCGTGTGTTTATGATATTTTAAACGCTAAATACGATAAACCATGGAAGGATTTTTTTGAATCCAACTTACTTTCCTTTAACAAGCATTTAGATGCTGATTATGTTTGCGTTGAGCGCTTTACTCCCAATAGGGAAGTAATGGAAGTGGTTTGTGGTTGTAATCGAACCAATTTTTTACCCCCTTCATTCTTTCATAATTTAAGCACCTCACGCGAGAGGATTTTATTGGAAAATACTATCACCGTCAAGGAAAATGTATGTGAGATTTATCCAACGAACCAGATTTTAAGTGATTTAAAAATCGAAGCATACAGCAGTGTTGTTTTGTTTGATTCGGAAGATAAGCCTATTGGCATTTTAACAGCTCTGTTTTGTGATGAAATAAAGGATGTAAAAAAAACAGAAGCGCTGATGTTTATATTTTCGCGCTCTACGGGAAAATATTTAGAGTGTGCCACGGAGCAAAAATTACATAAACTTAAAAATAGCCAATTGCTTATTTATAAGGAAGAGCTGGAGCGTACAAAAAAGCAGTTGGATAAAATAAACGAACAACTAAAAATTGCCAATATAAAAGCTAAGGAGAGTCAACAGTTGAAGACTTCGTTTTTAGCTAACCTGAGCCACGAGATACGAACACCCATGAACGCCATATTGGGTTTTACCGAACTGCTGAGATCAAATGGCATTGTCGAAGAGGAAAGAAACGAATATCTGGATATTGTGCTTCAAAACGGTGGTCAGCTTTTGCGGGTAATGGATGATTTAATTGAGGTATCAAAATTACAGACAGAACAAGGATTTAATGAAAAAGAACGGGTGTCGGTAAACGACATGATAATGGATTTGCAGAAAATTTATACCCACAAGATAAATGTAATACAAAAGCCCCTTAAACTTGCGCTGATATTAGGTAATCATACTGGCAAGGATTCGCTAATAACACACAAAGAGGCACTCTACAAAATTTTAGATCAGCTGATTGATAATGCCGTTAAGTTTACAAACAAAGGGTTTATATATATTGGATACACTGCACAAATAGGCGTATTCGAGTTTTTTGTTAAAGACTCCGGAATCGGCATACCATCGGGCAAAGAGGAAATAATTTTTGATTTATTCCGGCAGTTAAACAATAGCATGAACCGCGATTTTGGTGGTAATGGCGTAGGTTTATCCATAGCCAAAAAATATGTAGAAAGCATGGGAGGTCAGATATGGGCCGAGCCCAATCAACAGGAAGGTGCCCTGTTTAAATTCACAATCCCGGCTGGGTAAAGCAAAATTTGGTGGATGATAGATAGCTTACCAGCATGTGTTAATTATTAGATTTATTTTGTGTTTTTTAATTCATCTTCCACTCCCTTGGAGTCCGGAATCTCCGTATCGAGCTGTCAATAAATATATCATCCCGCCTAAAAAAAGTTGGTACACGCTATATTAACGAGGATTATTTGTTTTTATTTTGATAAATGACACGTTTGATGTGGATGAGACTGGCATCCTAAAAAATATTATAGGTCTCAAAACGCCGCCATCAGCAAACCAATATCTTTTGATGGAAGCGAAAAGGTTTCGCCAATATAATGATTGGTGAGTATTCCTTTATACACATATAAACCATGACTAAACCCATTGTCTTCTTTTATTAAGGTATTAATATTACCGGCATTGGCAATTTGCAAAAGCATGGGCGCAAAAATATTGCTAAGGGCAATAGTTGCAGTTCGGGCTACATGCGATGCCACATTGGGCACACAATAATGTATCACACCGTGTTTTATAAAAACAGGATGGGCAAAATCGGTGCAGATAGACGATTCGAAACAACCACCCTGCCCCATACTCAAATCGATAAGGATAGAGCCCTTTTTCATTTGTGCAACTTGTTCTTCGGTAACCATATAGCTTAGTCCCGATTGCAAATAACGTAGATTAGCTATAACGGCATCGGCCGATTTGAGCGCTTTGGTTACTGCTTTTGGATAAAGCACGGAGGTATAGACCTTTTGTCCCACGTGGAGCTCTAGTTCGCGTAGACTTTTTAGGGAGTTGTCGAAAACCTTTACAGTTGCTCCTAACCCCAGTGCCGCACGCGCAGCACTCTCGCCCGCCGTACCGGCCCCCAAAATAATCACTTCGGCAGGGGATACGCCTGTTATTCCGCCTAATAAAACTCCCTTTCCGTTGTGTGCTTTGCTCAGATATTCGCTGGCAATCATAATGGAAGCAATGCCTTCAATTTCACTCATGCTCCTCGAGATAGGGTAGGAGTCGTGTGCATCTTTAATCAATTCAAAGGCAATGGCGTTCACCTTTTTGTCCATCATTTTACGTATCAACTCGCGCGATTGGTGATGAAGTTGCACCAGAGATATGATGGTTTGACCGGGTGATAACAGATCTAACTCTTCGTGAGTAAAAGGAGAAATTTTTAAGACTACCTCGGCTCGGAAAACTTCACTGTTGTTTTTAACTATAGTAGCGCCACATTCCGAAAAATTCCGATCGTAAAAATTTGAAGCCTCACCCGCACCTGATTCAAACAGCACGGTATGCCCATTCTCCACCAACAATTCAACACCCTGGGGTGTCAAGGCAATACGGTTTTCAAACTTCGACTTTTCTTTGGGTATGCCAATGGTCAATTTCTTACCCGTTTTTTTCACCTCCAACATCTCCTCCTGAGGCATTAAAATCGTGCTAAACAGAGGGAAATTTGATTTATCACTTATACTAGCCATTTGTATCGAATAAACAGAACAACATTATAGAGGGGTAAGTTAAGCATTTTTTAGATAAAAATTAATTGGCTGTAATCAGCTAGCAGTCACAGTTTGTTCCAAGCTACAATCCCCAAGCTCCATGTTTAAATGAGACGAAGGGTTATCCCACCACCCGATTTAATTAGGCGGCTTGTCTCCCCAAACGAGTTCGAGACGACCTGTCCTATTCGATTGCGGGAGGTCGTCACAAACAGAGAACTCTAAACTCTACCTCATTACAATCGCATTTGTTTTGGTTGACCAGGTAAAATTATATTGAGTATAACGCCCACTACCGAAGCTAGTCCAATCCCGGCCAACGAAAAAGTCCCAAAGTCGATGGATGCGCCGCCTATACCTACACTTAATATTATGGATACGATGACCATATTCCTAGTTTTATGAAAATCGGCCTTTGTTTCTATCAGTGTTTTTATGCCTACGCTGGCAATCATGCCGAACAACAGTAACATGATGCCGCCCAAAACTTCGGTGGGTATGCTTTTTAAAAAGCCACTTATTTTACCTACTAACGAAAATACAATTGCTGTAATGGCGGATATGCGGAGAATTTTCGGATTAGTTACCTTGGTTAATTCAATAGCTCCAGTTACCTCCGAATAGGTAGTGTTGGGCACGCTTCCCAGCATACCTGCTATTCCTGTGGCCAAGCCATCGCCCAACATGGTTCTATGCAGTCCAGGATTCTTTACAAAATCTTTTTCAGCCACGGCACTTATCGCATACACATCGCCTACATGTTCTATCAAGGGGGCTATCGCCACGGGTATCATATACAAAATAGCCTCCCAGCTAAAGGTGGGAAGGGTAAATTCAGGCAACTGAAACCATGCGGCTTCCGCTATGGGCGTAAAATCGATCTTGCCCATGGCCAGTGCCAACAGATAACCAACCACAATACCTATAAAAATAGGGATGAGCCTGATGATGCCTTTAAAATAAATTACAGCAACAATTGCCGATAATAAGGATACGCCCGATATAATCCAATTTGTTTTTGCCATACCAACCCCAACCGATGCCAGCGAAAGACCTATGACCATGATAACAGGCCCTACTACTACCGCCGGAAAAAACTTGCGGATAAAGCCCACGCCACGCCATTTTACCAGTCCAGAGACTAGGGCATACACAACACCTACTGCGACTATGCCAGAGAGTGTTCCTGACCATCCGAATTTTTCGGTAGCTGCGGTAATGGGTGCGATAAACGCAAAACTACTGCCCAAAAAAACCGGCACCATGCCTTTGGTTACTAGATGAAAAATCAAGGTGCCAATGCCCGCCGAGAACAAAGCGATGGACGGATTAATTCCAACCAGTAAGGGCACAAGTACGGTTGCCCCAAAGGCAACAAATAAAAACTGAACGCCCAATATTATTTGTTTAGGCTGCGACAACTTGTTTTGTGAATTCATAAGTATAAATTTGGATGCGCTGCGAAAATAAAAAAAATGGTTTATATTCAACTATGTATTTACTAAATTAAACCGCACATATGCGATTGTATTCTTAGTGGTTGGAGAATTTGGAAATTATTTGTTGCTTAAATTAGCATCATAATATATTTCAAACTTTTCTCCTTACCTAATACTTACCATAACCCATCACTTCCTAGCTGACTTTAAACACGCACTTCACGATTTTTTTATAACTTACCCGAGCAAAAACACGGTGAAATGATAATCATATTTAAGTTTTTTAAGGAGAGTATTCTGTTTGCGTATAACGCGTTAATCTCCAATAAGCTACGCACAATCTTAACGTTAAGTGGGGTAACTATTGGTATATTTTCCATTATATCTGTTTTTACACTAATAGACTATCTTGAAAAGCGAATTCGAGACAGTGTTCAATCTTTGGGCGATAAAGTGGTTTATGTGCAAAAATGGCCGTGGACACCTCCTGAAGGCGAAACAGAATATCCTTGGTGGCGGTATATGAATCGTCCACAGCCCACCATAAATGAACTTAGGGTAATTGAACGCAAATCGCAACTTGCACAGGCGGCCACATTTTCAATTTCTTCGCAAAAAAAAGTGATTTACGAAGATAACTCATTCGATAACGTGCAGATTTTAGGGGTTACCCACAACTTTGATAAAAACTGGACTTTTGAAATCAGCAAGGGGAGGTATTTCTCGCCTTTTGAATCCAATCGAGGAACTAACATCGTTGTGCTAGGCGCCGAAGTGGCCGATAAGCTCTTTAGGGATGAAGATCCTATTGGCAAGCGAGTAAAAATAGCCGGTCGAAAACTTACTGTAGTAGGGGTGATACTGCGACAAGGCAAGGATCTTTTTGGTAATAGCCTCGATAATAATGCGGTGATGCCATTAAATTTTGCAAAAAACATATTTAACATACGCAGTGGGAGCGTACAGCCCATGATTATCGTTAAAGCCAAAGATGGCGTAGAGGTGGATGATTTAATGAGTGAGTTAGAAGGCATTTTGCGCGTCGATCGAAAATTGAAACCCAAAGAAGGCAATTCCTTTGCGTTAAACCGGATAAGTATCATACAAAAGCAGTTCGATGGTCTGTTCGTAATAATTAATTTAGCAGGATGGCTTATAGGTGGTTTTTCCATTTTGGTGGGAGGCTTCGGTATTGCCAATATTATGTTTGTATCCGTTAAGGAGCGTACCCGTATTATTGGTATTCAAAAAGCGTTGGGTGCAAAGCGAAGATTTATACTGTGGCAATTTTTGTTCGAGAGTATTTTTCTTAGTCTTCTAGGCGGTGCAGCGGGTTTACTACTTATTTTCATTTTCATCCTCATTGCAAATTCCCTAATGGATTTAGCTGTGCCACTTACATTTTGGAATATTTTCAGAGGGCTGTTTATATCTATTTTTCTGGGCATCATTTCGGGTTATATACCGGCCAACAAAGCCAGTAAAATGGATCCTGTGGAGGCCATCAACCATTAGATAAAAACACATACAGGTTTGGGAATCCCTATGAATACATCCTGCAACCAAATGAAATTTTGTTTGTTAATGGTTGTACTTTTACCTTACCTTAATTTGTTTTATCATTGATCTTTTTAATAGTTGTATTTTTAAATATATGAAAACACCTAAAAACCATATACTTGTTATTTTTGGCGCTTCGGGCGACCTTACTTATCGCAAACTTGTTCCGGCAGTTTTTGATTTGTACGATAAGAAATTTTTACCAAATAATTTTGCCATCCTAGGTTTGGGCAGAACCGAATTGACGGATAACCAGTTTCGCGAAAAAATGAAAGAGGGAATCGAAAAATTTGCCTTAAACAAAACAGATAGCTCTCTTACATCAAAAATAGATGCTTTTTTGCAAAAGCTATTTTATTACGCGTTTAACACAAAAGAGGAAAACGAGTACGCAGGATTTAAAGATAAATTGCTGGGTTTGGATAAAGACTTGGGTACCGACAATAATTTTATCTTTTACCTCGCTACCCCACCGAGCATGTACACAATAATTCCCTGCCATTTGGCTAAGCACGGTTTAAACAACGAGGATGAGGGTTTTAGCAGACTCATTGTGGAAAAGCCTTTCGGTTACGATTTAGAAACAGCCAAAGAATTGAACGATAGTCTGTTCAGGAACTTCCGCGAAAAGCAAATTTATCGTATCGACCATTATTTGGGAAAAGAAACGGTACAAAATCTTTTGGTAACCCGTTTCTCCAATTCTATTTTCGAACCCCTTTGGAATCGTAATTATGTGAGTCATGTAGAGATAACATCAGCCGAGAGTATAGGTGTAGGTAGTAGGGGAGGGTATTATGAAGGATCGGGTGCATTACGCGATATGGTTCAAAACCACCTTTTGCTTTTGGCCAGTTTAACCGCCATGGAGCCACCATCCCTTATCGATTCCAATAGTATTCGTAACGAAATTGTAAAGGTGCTGCAATCGCTTAGGCCTATTAAGGAAGAAGAGGTTGATAAATATGTGATACGCGGTCAGTATATCGCTTCAACCGTAAAAGGAGAAGAAGCAAAAGGATATCGCGAAGAGCAGGGCGTAGATCCGGAATCGAGGACAGAGACTTATGTGGCTATGAAATTTTTTATCGACAATATGCGATGGGGCGGCGTACCGTTTTATATACGTACCGGTAAAATGTTGCCCACAAGAGTTACGGAGGTAGTAATTCACTTTAAATCTACCCCTCATCACTTGTTTTCGAGTAACGCTGCTATTGCCCAACAGCAAAATCAATTGGTTATCCGTATCCAACCCGACGAGGGCTTACTGCTTAAGTTTGGAATGAAAGTCCCTGGTGCCGGATTTAATGTGCAAAACGTGAATATGGATTTTCATTATTCCGATTTGGCCGATGTATATCTACCGAGTGCATACGAACGTTTGCTACACGATTGCATGTTGGGCGACTCCACCCTTTATTCCAGGGGCGATGCCGTTGAGGCCGCTTGGGAATTTGTAAAACCTATACAAGATGCTTGGAAAAATAATAAAGGTAGTAAAGTGCACGGTTACCCAGCAGGCAGCTGGGGACCCGATGTGGCCGATGATTTAATTGAAGGTTCTGATCTTACCTGGAGGTATCCTTGTAAAAATCTGTCCGACGATGGTAATTATTGCGAGCTTTAAAAGGCAGGGGACAACGAGCGAGGGGCATGGGGCAGAGGAGCGAAGTTTGAGAGATTAATGAAAAATTTGTCAATGAAAGATATAATTGAGAAATTATCAAGAATAGAGAATGGCTTTAAATCAACTAAAATGAGCAACATAAAGATATTCGATTCAAAACTAGAGTTAGCTGAATTTTTTGGTAAGCTATTAAAAGAGCGCACTGCACAAAGTGATAAAGTGAATGTAGCTTTGTCGGGCGGTAGTACTCCCAAGGCTATTTTTGATGAGCTGGCACATCGTTATGCCGACTCCATAAATTGGAGCAAGGTGCATTTGTTTTGGGGCGATGAGCGCTGTGTTCCTCCAACGGATGTAGAGAGCAATTATAAAATGACGATGGATCATCTATTGTCGAAAGTGGATGTTCCGGAAGTAAATGTGCATCGGGTACTAGGGGAGTTAAGTCCTAAGGAAGCCTGTGAGAAATATAATCAACTTCTCAACGATAAATTGCCTAAGGTAGAGGGTCTCCCTCAGTTTGACATTATGCTGCTGGGAATGGGCGATGATGGGCATACAGCCTCTATTTTTCCGCATGAAATACAATTATGGAATGCTCCCGGAAATTGCGTGGTGGCCACACATCCGCAATCAGGACAAAAAAGAGTGTCGTTAACGGGACAGGTTATCAATCATGCCAAAGAAATATATTTTCTGGTTACAGGGGAGGAAAAAGCCGATAAGTTGGATGAGATAATAAATCAAAAGTCAGGTTCCGAGGCGTATCCAGCAGCTTTGGTGAGTAATCCATTTTGGCTTATAGATAAGGATGTTGCTAAAAAACTGTAAGTTATACTGAGAACCTTAGAAATAAACATTGCCCGTACAGCACCACTTGTCTTAATTTAATGTGCAGACCTATCGGGCATTTTTTTTAATCTTCAATTTCCTTGAGGATATTATCTACCTCTATTTCAGTATTATGAAGCTTTTCTTTGCATATTTTTAGTAAAACAGAAACTCTTTTTACCTGTTCAGCCAGTTCGTCTACATCCAATTTATTATCCTCAATTTTTTCAAGTATATCTTCTATTTCGGTAATGGCCTCCACATAGCCCATTTTTTTTTTCGTCATACGGTATTAATTTAAACTATAGTTGGTGCTCACGGGCACAGTAAACTTAAAAACACTTCCTTTTTCGAGTTTGCTTTCCACACTTATCGCACCTTTGTTAATTTCTGCAAATTCTTTGCACAAGGCCAATCCTAGCCCGGTACCTTTTTCATTTAAAGTTCCTACGGTTGTAATATTGGCATCTACCCTAAACATTTTGAGCAAATTATCAGTACTAATACCAACACCAGTATCGCTAACAGACACTTCCACAAAATTGGTTTTTCTAATGGCCGACACCTTTATAACACTGCCAACTCTCGAAAATTTAATAGCATTACTCACTAGGTTGCGGAGCACGGCACTAAACAAATCTTTGTCGGCCCATGCCGTAAGGTTATTGTCAATATCAATTGAAATGATAATGTCTTTTTCCTCGGCATTAATTTTAAGAATGGATACAACATTAAGTGTCAAAACTTTTACATCTAATCGCTCCGGATTGTAATCAGTGGTGCCCAATTGTGTGCGCGACCACTGCAGCAATGTGTCTACCAATGAATAAAGCTTGCGGGTGGAGTTGTATATTGACCTACTATAGGCCATAATTTCTTTAGGGCTTTTATTTTCTACCTGAAGGCTAAGCACCTCCGAAAAACCCATTAAAGAATTAAACGGGCTCTTTAAGTCGTGCGCAATAATTGAAAAGAATTTATCCTTGGTGGCATTTAATTTTTCCATTTCGTGATATTTGTTTTTCAATTTTTTGTTCGTCCTAATGCTAAGCCAAAACAAAACAAAAAACACCACCACAAGTATAAGAAGGAACGATATTCCGAAGAAATATAAAGAACATCCGCCAGCTTGCGAATCGCCCATGAGGGTGGTCAATTCCAAAAAATAGTTAAGAGAGCTTTCTTTTAAAAGGCTTGAAAATTTTAAAAAAGGAGTGCCCAATGCTTCTTGAGCATAGATGCTAGCTGAAAAAAAAAGCAGCGATATCGCTATAAATCCTTTAAATAGATGACCCATTTGTATATTAAATCTAGGCACAGAATATCTGTAAAGATATAAAAATGATTTAAATACAAGAATATAATCCGATTATTTGGTTGATGCGATATCGATATAAAGAGCTCTAATCAAGCCCTTTATATTTTTGTTTTAGTTTATTTAAATCACGCGCCAAAGTTTGTTCTCGTTCTAGTGCCCATTTTCTGTGTGCATCAAACTCCTCTTGCTTATCGTGTAATAATTCTTTTGTTTTTACGGTTACCGTATTGCTACGTTTAAAAAGAAATAGCATGACCAGCAAGGCTAAAATCAATATAAATATGATGGTCCAAACCATCGCACTATATGTACTCTTGGTTAAGCGCATGCCGATAAAAGCAAAGCTGTCCTTTTCGCTACTTGCTATTTCTAGCTTACTATTTGTTTCCTGTAAGCTCGATTTTAATACATTAATTTCCTTTTGCTGTTCCTGCACATTGTTTTCTAAGGTAACAATATTATCCCTGAGTCCTTTAACCGAATCCAAGGAATTACTTTTTACCTTATATAGCCAGGTTTTTTTTACCACCTGAAATGCCTCATACGAATTCGATTTTGTGATGATATAATCAAACTGGCTGTCTAAGCTGCCACCATCAAGACCCGATGTCTCAGCTTCCTGCGCGTACATTAAAACGTTCAGACTAAAAAAAACTACTACTACAAAAAATGTGGATTTAAATAACTTTTTCACTGGAGTAAAATTTATGTGTTGTGTTAAACAAAGAACAAATATAACGCAAAAAAAAGCTTTATCATATATTTATATTTTATAAAAAAAAGCCTCTTTCCCGAAAACGAGAAAGAGGCTCAATTTTTAATAGCATTATTTTAGTCGTTCAAACCTATGTAACGGAGCACATAAAACAAAAGCATAACCAGCGAAGATAGTGCCGCTACCACATAAGTGTACGCAGCCCACTTTAGTGCGTCTTTGGTTTTGTAATGAATGGCTCCGGTTGCCACACCGCTGCTGTCTAGCCATACCAGTGCCCTGTGCGAAGCATTAATTTCCACAGGTAAGGTAATAAATGCAAACAGGGTAAAAATAGCGTAACAAGCAATTATAATTTGCAATGCCAACTTATAGGGTAAAAGTCCAGGAAGTAACAAACCACCAAATATCATCACCATAAAAATCACGTTTAAAACATTGGCGCTCACATTCTGAATAGGCACCAGTGCCGAGCGCAATTCAAGCGCAGCATACCCGTGAGCGTGTTGTACGGCATGGCCACATTCGTGAGCAGCCACCGCAGCCGATGAAACGCCGTTCCCAGAATATACTTCGGGGCTTAGGTTTACCGTTTTGTTGGCCGGGTTATAATGGTCAGTCAACTGGCCACCTACCGATACTACCCTTACATCGCGAATGTCGTTGTCTCGTAGCATTTTTTCTGCCACATCTTTCCCTGTCATTCCGTAGGCCATAGGTACCTTGGAATATTCCTTAAATTTCTTTTTCAATGTTGAGCTTATTCCCCAGCTCACCAAAAAAAACACACCAATAATGATTAATAAGCCCATAGTTGTATAGTTATAATTTTAAAATTTTAATTCTTTGTGTTATTCTGTCAACAAAAAACATAGGTAACGCACCTTTTGTCCAAAATTAACACAGCCCAAACTCATTTCAAAAAGTTTGCCAGAACATTAATTAATTAAAAACACCAATATATTTTTTAACCTGCCCTATTCATAAATTTTATGAATAGGGCACCAAAGGCCGATTCTGCCTAAGCAGAATCGAGGGTTAACCCTCGAAAAAGTTTACTTAAACTTTTTCGGCTTTCCGCCTATAATAGCGGAAAGTGAAAAATGCGTGCATTTTTCAGGTTAAATACGCTATAAAAGTACTGACATTTTTGCAGATGGATATTAGTTTAATCATACGAGTTCTTGCACAAATTATCAACGTGAGGTCCTACTTATACCTCTTACCAATGGATTATAAGCTTTCAAATTTAGTCCCAATCTAACATTTTAGGCTATTTTAGGCAGTAATTATCCCATCCTATTCTGCTTTTCCATGGGCGTTCCCCTCCCTGCTGCATTTCTCCGTTGGGTGTTGACTGTTGCATCGGGTCGGGCTTTGCGCTACAATCTTTTTGCTCGTACCTCACAAAAAGGATATCCGCTTCAATCCCTAACGCTAACCAGCTTGGAGTCCACAGCCCAAGCCTCTAATCTATTTAATCGGCCCCAAGCTCCCTGCCCCATGCCATCTGGAGCAAAGCGACATCCCGCCGCCAAAAATTTAATTAGGCGGGAAGCCATCCCAAGGCAAAAAGTCTGGAACGGTTCTGTATAAGCGCCTTGAAAATCAGAACCGTTCCAGACTTTTTGCC
>JAGXIO010000234.1 GCA_024635555.1 Saccharicrinis sp. | reverse complement strand
AGGAGCAAATGAAGGACTGGCTCGAAATAGTGCTGGAACTATTGGAAAAAAATCTGTTCCGGGAAACCAAGAATGGAGATGTGTCTCATTTACAAAAACTTAACTTACTAAAAGTTGCTTAGCTTGACGGCTATGGCCGGCAGGCTGGGACATTAGACTCATTTACAAACGCCATATTATGAACTATTAATAAAATCATACCATTCGCAAACACCCTAACATTCAGTCAGTTACAAATGCATAACGAAATATTGTGATATAGCATAAAAGCAAAATGGTGAAAAATAAAATTCAATCCGAACTATATAGCTACGGCATCTATTCGCATTGGGAAAGTGGCTCCAAAGACTTACCAAAATTGATGAAAATAACCACTGAAATACCTTTAGAATTAGGGATAGAGTTTGGCTATGTGGTGCGAATAAAAGGAGCCAAAGGCAAGCGCATACAATTTAAAATTGATCATCCTCCCTTCCCCGATGAGCATGGAAAAACCACTCCACCATTTACTGGGGAATATTTTGTGAAATCAAATGATTATGAGTTTTTTTTGGGTGATACAATATGGGAACCTATTCATGACAAAAAAGGAGAATGGAAGTTATCCACCTGGATAGATGATAAGCTTTTATACCAAAAATCATTATTCGTTAAACCAAAATAACTTTACCCAAATGACCAGTTATGCAAACCATTGCTAACTCCTGCAAGAAGCTTTTATGCTCACGTGCACCTTATTTACCAACGTCATATGCAAAGATAATGAACGCTGATTGATAAATTATATAATTTAAGGCAGAACTACTGTTATAAGGAAAAAAGTAAATCCTAACAGCGCAATTACCAATAGTACTTCTATAACAAAGTACCAAAAAATCTTTCGTTTTAACTTCACGGTATTATCATCCGTCTTGCCAAACATCTCATTAAACTTTAATCTCATAAATACAATAATTACGCAATTTGAAGGGTCAAATATAATTACAATAAATAGTACTTTACTTTTAAGCAAACTATAATTTCACCATTTTAAGGTCTTTTACTTTTCGTTTACAACTAATAAATATTTTAAATCTATCAAAAAAACTCGCGCCAGCAAAGTTAAAAAAACTTAATGACACATCTGTACCTGCTTTTTGATCTATTTATCCATGTTGTGCGCAGCAAATGCCAACATAAATACATTCTTTTACAAGTAATCGTAAGAAAACAGTATTTTTGCTTATCCGTTTAAAAATTTCTTTACTATGTTTAACCCTGTAAATTTTCAGATATTAAAATTAAACGATAACTATGCTTAAGGCAGCCATTATAGACGACGAATATTCTGCCAGGCAGACCCTTGAAAAAATTATACAAATGTATTTGAATGATACCATTCAGGTAGTTTTTTCGGCAGATAACCTAAAGGATGGGGTATCCTTAATAAAACAACATTTGCCCGACATCGTATTCTTAGATATTTCGATGCCTCAACAGTCCGGTTTTGATCTTTTTAATTATTTCGACACCATTAATTTTGATATTATTTTTGTAACTGCACACCAGCATTATGCTATTAATGCAGTTGGCTTAGGAGCTTCAGGATATTTGCTAAAACCTTTAAAGCCGCAGCAACTGGTGGATACTGTAAGCAAAATTGCATTAAAAAAAGGTACGCAAACTGCAACTTCCACTACAAACCTGAATGCAACCTATGATAAGTGCAAATTATTGGTTAACCAGCAAAAGGGTTTACACATTGTTTCGTATAACGAAATTGGTGTCATAATAGCTGATGGTAATACTTGTAAGATAATAAAAATAAATGGCGATGCGCTATTAGTTAACCGCACCATTGGCAGTATTGAAGGTTCTTTGCCCAAAAACCACTTTTTCCGTACCCACCGATCATATATCGTAAACCTCAACTATATTACAGAAATTGACAAGGAAAAAAATCTAATTATTTTATCAGATATAGAAACCCCCATGGCATCGGCCAATCTAAAGCTATTAACAGATAAGCTATCCAAATTGTACGATCATCTTGCCTAATTTACAGCAAGCCATTATCAATCATTAGTATAATATGCTCAACCATAGCATCGTTACCCGTACCGTTATATTCATCCTTCAGATTGGATCCGAAAATACGTGCTACGGATTGCCACATAAAAGCGGAGAAACCACCTTTAAGTTCTTTAATTAATTCATAACTCGTATCTCCTGTTTCCCTGTCTATCAATTTAATAAGCATCCTACCCTGCGAATAAGTCATCTTTTTTAACGGTTGTTCAAATTCGCTAAAAAGCTCCTTCTCCGATTGCTGGATAAATACTTTTCTTTGCTTCTCTCCTTTTATAGTATCCAAGGCGATAGCAATTTGTTTAAGCTTGTGTTTGGCCAAACGGGCATAGGGCAAGGTTTTTTTAATATTTACAACCAATTTGCTATATCTATATTGCTCCCGATTGTTCTTAAACGTCCATGGAGGTACAACTTTTATTTCATCGATATAAACATGCGGAAGCGTATCCCCATCAATGATTTTTTGGGGCACAAAAATAACTCCGGGATGCATTGAATCCCTTAACTGACCATACGAGGATATGCTCGTTAGAAGTAAAAAAAACAATATATTTATGCCAATCCTTTTCATTTTTGTAAATGCTGTACGATACAAAGCTAAGTAAAAATTAGCAATTGGAATAGGGGCACAAAAAAAACCGCTCTGTGACAGAACGGTTTAAAAACATTATCTTCTTATATCAACGAATTAAAGCCGACTATACATTAAATCTAAAGTGCATAATATCGCCATCTTTAACCACATATTCTTTACCTTCAACATTCATTTTACCAGCTTCTTTACAAGCCAGCTCCGATTTATATTTTATAAAATCTTCATATTGTATCACTTCCGCTCTAATAAATCCTTTCTCAAAGTCGGTATGAATAACGGCTGCCGCCTGTGGTGCTCTATCGCCTTTATGGTAAGTCCAGGCTCGCACCTCCTTTACACCTGCTGTAAAATAAGTTTCTAAATTTAAAAGCTTATAAGCTGAACGTATCAATTTGGCCACTCCCGATTCCTTTAAACCTATATCTTCCAAAAACATTTGACGTTCCTCAAAAGAATCCAGTTCAGCAATATCAGCTTCTGTTTGCGCAGCAATAACCAGTACTTCGGCATTTTCATCGGCAACGGATGCCTTAACGGCTTCTACATGTGCATTTCCCTTCAGCACCGATTCTTCGTCTACATTGCAAACGTAAACCACGGGCTTATTGGTTAACAAAAAGAGTTCTTTGGCCAGCTTCTGCTGCGATTCCTCCAATTGAACCGAGCGTGCCGACTTTCCTTTTTCCAATGCGGCTTTAAACAAATATAGCAAATCGACCAATTTTTTCATATCCGGATCTTTCGATGTTTTGGCCGCCTTTTCCGATTTTTGTAACCTGGCATCCACGGTTTCCAGATCCTTTATCTGAAGCTCCATATCAACTACTTCCTTGTCGCGAACTGGGTTTACCGAACCATCCACATGGGTTATATTGTCGTTATCGAAGCAGCGCAACACATGTATAATGGCATCCGTTTCGCGAATATTAGACAAGAATTTGTTTCCCAGCCCCTCTCCTTTGCTTGCCCCTTTAACCAAGCCTGCAATGTCAACAATCTCCACTGTTGCCGGCAAAACCCTTTGTGGCTTCACCAATTCTTCCAGTTTTATCAATCTATCGTCGGGCACCGTAATAACACCTACGTTAGGTTCAATAGTACAGAACGGAAAATTGGCCGACTGCGCCTTTGCATTCGATAAGCAATTAAATAAAGTTGACTTGCCCACATTTGGCAAACCCACTATTCCACATTGTAATCCCATTTTATATGTTTATGTCAGTATCAAAGTAATCTTAGCTGAATTATTTACACTCAAAAATTTGTGCAAAAGTACATCAAATTTTCGGTTTGATAAAAATTAGATTTTAAGCGATGATATTAATCATTTCTTCCACTGTTATCAGTTGCTGCTCGCCACTTTTCATATTTTTAAGGGTGATTTTACCCTGGTTCATTTCATTTTCGCCGGTCATGGCCACAAAGGCAATTTCCTTTTTATTGGCATAATTCATTTGTTTTGCCATTTTTGCAGCATCGGGATACAGCTCTGCGTTTATTCCTGCCTGACGAATTTTTTGCAAAGCCTGCAACGAATACAATGCTTCGCGCTCGCCAAAATTAACAAACAGCAAACGGGTTGAAACGATGGATTCTTTTGGATACAGTTCCAATTGGTTCATCACATCGTAAATACGGTCGGCACCAAAAGAAATGCCCACACCCGAAACATCGCGCAAACCAAAAACACCCGTCAAATCATCGTATCTTCCACCTCCTGTGATGCTGCCTATCTGCACATCCAAAGCTTTTACCTCAAAAATAGCTCCTGTATAATAATTTAATCCGCGCGCCAAGGTCAAGTCCAGCTCAACCGCTGTGCTTACATTTAAAGTTTGCAGATAGTTAAGCACAGTTTCAATTTCCTCAACTCCCTTTAATCCTACAGCAGATTTTTGCAGCACCGTTTTTAAAGTATCAAGCTTTTGTTGGTTGGTACCCGAAAGATTGATAATGGGCTGCAATTTATCTACTGCTTCCTGTGGTATATCTTTCTGGAGCAACTCCTCGTTCACTTTGTCAATTCCTATCTTATCCAATTTATCAATGGCCACAGTGATATCTACAATTTTTTCGGCCTGACCAATTATTTCGGCAATACCGCTTAATATTTTGCGGTTGTTTATCTTTACCAAAACGTTAATGTTAAGCGCCTTATAAACATCATCGACGATTTGTATCAGCTCCACCTCGTTTATTAACGAATTAGATCCTACCACATCAACATCGCATTGATAAAACTCTCTATAACGTCCTTTTTGTGGCCTATCTGCCCGCCACACAGGTTGAATCTGATATCGTTTAAATGGAAATGTTATTTCGTTTTGATGTTGCACCACAAAACGTGCAAAAGGCACAGTAAGGTCGTAACGTAATCCCTTTTCCGAAATTTGCAGGGTGGTTTTAACAGAATTTTTTTCGACTAACATTTGTTCATCGGCCTTTGCCAAAAAATCTCCTGAATTCAATATTTTAAAAAGCAGCTTATCCCCTTCTTCACCGTATTTACCCATTAAGGTCGATAAATTTTCCATGGCAGGCGTTTCGATGGGCTGATAACCATATTTAAGAAATACCGATTTTATGGTATCAAAAATAAAGTTACGTTTTGCCATTTCAATGGGCGTAAAATCTCTGGTTCCTTTGGGTATAGCGGGTTTTTGAGCCATCGTAATAATTTTTATTTATGGAGGCGCAAAGATATTTATTTTTTTAGACTTACAGAATCTCCACCAACTGTATATTGCGCAATATACAGACCCTACTTACCCATTAATGGCTGTAATTCCCAATTGTTGTAAACATGTATGCAAATAGGCGCTGCCTTCCGCCGCATCTTCTGCAGGCGCCCAAGGAGCAAAGGTTTTATCCATAGATTGGATATATGGACCGTCCTTAATTTCGTACACTACAGTACCCGACTCCAATCCCGTTGCCGAATGCCACTCATTGGAATCAATTTCTACGGCATACTGCCCTTCAGCACTATCTAAAATTACATGCTCCGTTATTTTACCATCATCATTAAAAAACAGTACCAAAAGTCGACCTCTTAGAATTACAAAAACCTCTCTTTTATTGGGAGTTTTGTGCCGATGAGGCCGAACATAGGTATAGGGCTCAAAGGCGTTAATCATGCGTTGCAGCGTATCCTTGTCTTCGTTATGATAATTAAAATTTTGGCGTTTTCTATCATTACGCTTAGCTTGGCTGCTTAGTTTATCCAGTTTCACTTTATCTATTATCTTCATTGTTATAAATTGTTAATCCATCCAAAAAGGCCACCCACAAGCAAATGTAGCAGGTTTACCACTTAGTTCAAACTCTTTTTACCTTAAACAAGTAAAAGCACTAAATGATTACCATTGAAAGATAGTATCCTATTTTTTACAACGAAATTAAGGTAGTTTAGGATGAATACGGCAAACATATTGATTATAGGAAACGAGATTTGTAATCTGGAGTTGTTAAAGCGCCAACTGCTGGAGTTTGACGAAGAATGGGTTGTTAACACCAAGGTATATCGCAATTCCAAGGTGGAACTAAATAGTACGCACCATAATTTGGTTATTATCGATTTCGATGGATCACCACAAAACCTGTTAGAAAAAATAAAAATCATCAAACAGTCGAATAAAAACTACAGCACACCAGTACTGGTGTGCTTTATGGAAACCAACGCTAAGCTTATTAAAGCCATGCTGGAAGCAGGAGCATTAGATTTTATAGAAAAACCCTTTAAACCTATTGAACTTTTTGCCCGCGTGCGAACCGCACTTATTTTATCCAGCACCATTGATAAATTAAACCAACAGGCTCATATTATTAGCGAAAGCCAGAGTAGGTTAAACGAAATATTATCCGGTCTGCTTCCCAAAGAAATTATTGAAGAGCTAACTGTTTCGGGCGAATCGAAACCTAAAAAATACAGAGAAGCCTCGGTACTATTTGCAGATATGGTTGATTTTACAAAAAAATCGATGAGCCTGCCTCCCAAAATATTAATTGACGAATTGACACAAATATTTTCAGCATTCGATGGAATTATCAAAAAATACGGATGTACCCGTATTAAAACGATGGGTGATGGTTATTTGGCTGTTTCAGGAATCCCCACCCCAAATAAAGAACATGCGATCAAACTAATACAAGTAGCTGTTGATATGCGAAACTTTTTAATGATTCGAAACCTGACTAATCCTGTACAATGGGAAGTGAAAATAGGTATTAATTCAGGCGAGGTAATAGGAAGTGTACTGGGCTCCAATAATTTCTTGTTCGATGTTTTTGGCGATGCAGTGAACACTGCGGCAAGGATGGAGAAAACTTGTGGCCCCAATCAAATAAACATCGGCATGAGCACGTATCTATCAACACGCGATAAATTTAGATATATAGAAAGGTTACCCAATGACGTGAAGGGATTGGGAATAAAAAGCATGTACTATTTAAAGTCGAGTTGCAATAACACAGCGATAACAAATACTGAAGAAAAAAAAGAACATGAAGATAACCAAAAAACTTTATCGTTTCCTATGGCTCTATCGATTTAACCAGAGATAGAATTGATTCTTGGAACAACATATGATGAAGCAAATCATTTCGCTTGAACAAAACACAAAAACATTCTGAATAAATTAAATTTAATAATTACACAAAGAAAAACTAATTTTACATTTAATTAAGAAACAGTTCTTGAACAAACCAACTAAAAACATGACTCCTTCTTCTTTAAAAATACTTTTGGTAGATGATATGGCTATTATTATAGACATAATCATATTACATCTGGAAACCATGGGCCAAAAGTATACTTATATAAGGGCTAGCAATGGAAGGGATGCTTGTAAAATAGCACAGCAGTCAAAACCTGATTTAATATTGATGGATTGGGAAATGCCCAAAATGAATGGAATTGATGCCTTGCGTTTGATGAAGAAAAACGAATCAATTAAGCATATTCCTGTTATTATTATGTCCAGCTCTACGGATCTAAAAAAGGCACTTGAAGCCGGAGCCATTGATTATATCAAAAAACCAATAGATCCCACAGAACTTATTGCTCGAGTTCAAACAGCTATGGGGATAGCCCAATCGTTTAAAGCTTTGATGCAAAAACAACGCGAACTAGAATTAGAACAGCTAAAGGTTGAAAAACTTTTAAAAGGACTGTTGCCCCCTAAAATTATTGAAGAGTTAAGAGAAACCGGCATTTCAAAACCTATACGCTATAAAAATGCCACGGTGATGTTTACTGACTTGGTTGGCTTTACTGCAAAAACCACCACTATGTCGCCTAGAAGGTTGATTAATGAATTAAACGATATTTTTTCCTCATTTGACAAAATAATAACAAAAAATAGATGTACCCGAATCAAGACCATTGGTGATGCTTACCTTGCAGTTTCGGGACTTCCTGAAGAAGATGAAAATCATGCCAAAAATATTATCCAGGCAGCCATTGAGTTTCGCCAATTTATTCTGGAACGAAACGTGTTGAACTTAATAAAATGGGAAATAACCACCGGCATTAATAGTGGAGAAGTCGTTGGAGGCTTAATAGGACTTGAAAATTATCTTTTCGATATTTTTGGAAAAGATGTAAATACTGCTTCGCGAATTCAACACCAATGCGCCCCAATGAATATCGCGGTAAGCAGTTCTTCCTATGAATTAACGAGTGAAGATTTTATTTTCCAAAATCAAGAAACGGTTAATTTGAAGGGTATGAATAAGATCGAAATTTACAATGTGATGAATGTTTATTCAAACATTGAGCTTTCAAAAGTATGTACAAGTTTTGATTTATACTGATAAAAACAAGGCTGTCTTGTTAGGACAGCCTTATGTTTATCGAATAATTAACTCATCAGTTTTTTATACCGTATGCGCTTAGGCTCAACGTCGCCCATACGTCGTTTCTTATTCTCTTCGTACTCGCTGAAAGATCCCTCAAAATAATACACACCCGAATTACCTTCAAAGGCAAGTATGTGAGTAGCAATACGGTCCAGAAACCATCTATCGTGGGAAATAACCACGGCACATCCTGCAAACTGCTCCAACCCTTCTTCTAACGCACGTAGGGTGTTCACGTCAATATCGTTGGTAGGCTCATCCAGTAACAGCACATTACCCTCTTCACGCAACGTCATGGCCAAGTGCAACCTGTTTCTTTCGCCACCGGACAATACGCCGCATTTTTTTTCCTGATCCGAACCTGCAAAGTTAAAACGACTCAGATAAGCCCTGGAGTTTAACTCTCTACCTCCAATCTTTATAGTCTCCTGTCCGTTTGTAACCACCTGGTAGATTGATTTTTCAGGATCGATGGCAGCGTGTGTCTGGTCTACATAGGCTATCTTAACTGTTTCACCTACCTCAAATATACCTGTATCTACCTTCTCTTGTTCCATAATCATCCTAAACAGCGTTGTTTTACCGGCTCCATTAGGACCTATCACACCAACTATACCACTTCTAGGAAGCACAAAATCGAGGTTTTCAAAAAGTAAGCGGTCGTCAAAGCCTTTAGAAACACCATGCGCCTCAATCACCTTTTCCCCAAGTCTCGGACCATTGGGGATAAATATCTCTAGTTTTTCTTCTTTTTCTTTAACATCCTCACTCATTAACTTATCGTATGCCGACAACCGTGCCTTGCCTTTGGCTTGTCGTCCTTTAGGCCCCATCCGAACCCAATCGAGCTCGCGTTCCAATGCTTTACGTCTTTTTGATGCGGTTTTTTCTTCCATGGCCATTCGTTTGGTCTTCTGCTCAAGCCATGAGGAGTAATTTCCTTTCCATGGAATCCCCTCTCCTCTGTCGAGTTCGAGAATCCATCCGGCCACATTGTCAAGAAAATAACGGTCGTGGGTAATTGCGATTACGGTACCTTTATATTGTTGTAGATGTTGTTCGAGCCACTGAACCGATTCGGCATCGAGGTGGTTAGTAGGTTCATCGAGTAAAAGCACATCGGGTTCTTTTAATAGTAAACGACAAAGTGCTACTCTTCTTTTTTCACCTCCAGAGCAGTATTTAATAAGTTTGTCTTCTTCCGGACAACGCAGTGCATCCATTGCGCGTTCTAACTTGGTATCCAAGCTCCATGCGTCGTACTGATCAATTTTCTCCTGTAATCGCGCTTGTTCTTTTATCAGCGCGTCCATCTTATCCGGATTTTCGAGTACTTCAGGATCGGCAAATTTTTCATTCACCTGATTATAGGCATTTAACACGTCCACTACTTCCTGAACGCCTTCTTCTACCACCTGTTTTACTGTTTTTTCATCATTAAGGATAGGCTCTTGTTCCAAATAACCAACCGAATAACCTTGTGACGAAACTACATCGCCCTGAAAATTATTGTCAACACCGGCAATGATCTTCATCAGTGTTGATTTTCCCGATCCGTTTAAACCTATGATACCGATTTTGGCACCATAAAAAAAGGAGAGGTAAATATTATTCAATATCTTCTTTTGTGGAGGTACTACCTTGCTCACCCCAACCATCGAAAAAATGATTTTCTTATCGTCTGACATGATTTTTTATATTTTATTGTTGCTTTAATTATATTGTTGAAATACAAGGGCAAACTTACAAATTACTTTCTTTAAAAAACAACAAAAAAAAACCCTATCAATGGTTATTTGACAGGGATTTTTAAAAATTTAATCTACTGAAGCATTACACTATTTACCCATGGCTTTAAAATCTTTCAACAGTAATCCATCACGATTTTTAAGGCTTACCATGTGCCAATCGAAATAATAAAACTGTGAATCGGCAGCACCTATAATAATTTTGTAGCATCGGGCTTTATAACGGGTTCCTTCGGGTCCAACTTTATGCAAAAACACAACATCGGGATCTTTTTTCGCTATTGCTTCGCTTATCTGCTCCTGGGTAACTATCTCAACGGCATAAGGATATACGGCTTTAATGTTTTGTAGGGTGTTTACTTCCGGAGCCAAATCCTCTTTTACCACATACAGTTTTTTATTATTCAGGCTTTTTACATTTTTATTGTAGTACTTAAACATATTACTTTTAATGATCTCTGGATTGTTATTCGCTAACTTAACATGATCCTGCATAAAGCGAATAAAACCCTCCATCTTATAAGCATAGCTATCGTCCTCTACTCGCACATACGACAAAGGGATGGAACACAAATCGGGCATTTCGGTGATGGAGTGAACATCTTTGCCCATCAAAAGGCTAACAAATGTATATCTGGCCTTGGTATTATCTCTATCAAAAGTAACGGTTGAGGTAACAATAAACGAATATGAGGGATCGCAGCGCTTTTGCTCAAATTCGGTTTGCGAGATTATTTCATACTCTGTAATGTTCCATACACGAGGCATCACTTTTTTAATCATAAAATTAAAATCGGACATGGGGTTTTCATCCATGACCACCATTGTTTTGGTATTAAAAAAGTCTTTATAATCCGTTGGTGATGGCAAATGCTTTTGGGCATTGGCATAACTCACGAAAAAAACTGTCATAAGAAGGAGATAAATAAACGGATTTTTCATTAGTTTGTATTTTTATTAGAAAAAGAAAAATTAAACAGATACAAAACAAAACAGTATTTTCATTAAAATATTGTCGGCATCCACCATTATAAAATATTTTATACTATATTTCAGATACTTTTAAAATATAGATTTGTGCTTAATTCAAATAACTTGTACGGTATACAGTCAAAAGAGTTATACAACAAATAAAACAATTTTCAGAAAGATATATTTGCACACAATGCTTTAAATTGAAACAAACATGAAATTTATAAATAAATTTTTACTGCTTTTTGCATTCGACCAAGGTGAGAAACTGGAGGTTGAAACTAAAACCACCTTGCTACTTACCAATGTTTTAAATTTCTTTTTATTCGTTGTGGTGTTTATCGAAGGTATAGTTTCCTTATTGGAAGAAAAATTGATTTTTGCAGGACCCTTGCTGTTTTTAAGTATACTATTCTCTTTTAACTATTTATACCTAAGCCGTCTTCGAAATGCATCTCTTTACAAAATATCCCTATTATTGTTTGTTCTTTTAACCTTTGTTTTTTTTATACTTTTTGGAGGCTCCACAGGCATTCATATTATCTGGGTAGGCAGCTTCCCATTTATTGCCATTAATCTTTATGGAAGAAGAAGAGGAACTTGGTATTCGCTGGGTTTATTTATTTTTATGCTCTTAGATTTTACGTTTTTAAGCAAAATAATTCCGCAGGCCCAACAGTATTCTTTAAATATGGGCGTGTTATTTTCTACCTACTTTTTCTTTTTGTTCATATTAGCATATGCGCTCAAATTTGTTTTTGCACAAGTGCTGTTCACTAAGGAACGTGCCATGATAAACTCGCAAAACAACCGGACTTCACGCGATGAACAAATTGCAGATTTGTCGAGGGAGATACGAACACCACTGAGCAATATTACAGGAATTCTGGATATTTTAGGCAAAACAAACCTTACCGACGACCAGCGCGATTATATAAATACGATACATGCCTCGGCCAATAACTTGGTGGGTGTAGTATCTAATTTAGTGACAACTCAAAAGTCGGGTCTGAAACCTATTCAAGAAGAAAAGATAAGCTTTAACCTATTTGCTACGCTAAACAACACCATCAAACTATTTACCGAAAACAATAGTAAGCAAACCTTTAGTCTTTCTGTTTCAGCCGATATTCCATCCAGCATGATGGGTAACGCCATTAAAACGAAACAAATTTTCCTGAACATCCTAAATGCCATTGCCAAGTATAACCTATCTGAAAATAAGCAAATTAACATTGAGGTTACCCGAGCGAACAACATGCCTGGCACCATTGAATTAATGTTTAAACTTACCACCTTTGGCAATATCCCTTTCCCAAAGGAATATCGTTCGGACGAGTCGTTATATGGCACGGACGTACTGCTATTAAACACCTCAAAACACATTCAGTTTTTAGAGTTGGGGCTTACACAAAAACTAATTGAACAGGACGGGCATACATTATCCATACATCCCGATACGGAAAAGTCAACCTTTGAATTTGGTATTACATTTATGGAGAGTACACAAAGCTACTCCATACAAAACATAAAAGAAAAGATAGGTAGCAACAATTCCTTCTTCAAACCTACGGTTGACATCAAAGATGCCACCATACTGCTGGTAGAAGACAACTTTAGCAATCAGCAAATAATTATTTTATACATAAAAAATCTCGTTAAAAAAATTGAAGTGGCATATAACGGAAAGGAAGCTCTGGATAAGTTTGGTAAAACTAAATACGATTTAATTTTGATGGATGTTCAAATGCCCATTATGGACGGTCATAAAGCGACTCAAAAAATTAGAGAGATTGAAAAGAGCACCAACACCCATATTCCTATCATAGCTATAACAGCCAATGCTTTTCCTGAGGATAAGGAACGATGCATAGCCAGTGGTATGGACAATTATATCAGCAAGCCCTTTCAACCCGAGGATTTAATTAGCAAAATAAAACAACATTTGAGCTAAAGCAAAGGATTAGCAACAGATGCAAGTCCTTTTTTACCGTCGATTTTTATGATAGCAGGTTTTCGGAATCTCACATGTTTAATCCACTCATCCTCATAAACCGCAGTCTGTTTCATTAAACAATCTTCGTTGTAAAAGCCACTATCGGTGTTTACGTTTACCGTTAAGTAGCCCACACGCAGCGATGTTAGATTTTGAAAAAAATGTGTGCCCTGACTTGGTTCTACATTAAAGCCATCCAACGCTGTTTCAACGATGAGGCGAGCACCAGCTATTTGAGGCCACTTTATGGGTATACCCAGCCATGGATCCTGCGATCCCCATCTACCTGGCCCTATTAAAATGTAATTGGCACCATCCGCCACCAGCGTATCGTTTATTTTTTCTATAACAGGCACCATCTTTATCATATTGGCGGCAACAAAACCTTTGGACTTCACAAAAACCACGTCGTAAATATTATCTATAATACCATTACCCAATGCTGTTTCTGAATATATTAGCTGCTGTGTGGGTTCTAACTTTTCCAAGTCTTCGCTAAAAATTTCTTCGCACTCTACAATGGGTCTAATCTGTAATGGATAAAATATCGGTTTTCCGTTGGGGTTTTGAAGATCTACGGCAAACTCTATTTCCACCGGTTGATTCATTTCACGTTGTCCCATTTTTAATAATTTTTCCAGCACCTTAGCCAACGGGAATGCGTCGTGTTTTAATATATTGGCAAACGTTACCAATGGGATTCCTGCTCTGCTTACGCCATCTCTTATAATGTTATTTTGATGGTCATAAACCGAGCCCAACCACCTCAATGAACCATCTTCCAAAGCCATTTTAATATCCAGATGTTGAAAATTCATGGCGTCATCCACGGAGGGTTTAAACGTTGAGTTATCCATGTCGAGTGCATAAAATTTCTTTTGTGTATCCTTAATCGTGAACTCGGTACTGGAGAGCTGCAAATTTTTTTTAGGATGACTGGGTGAAAAACGTAACGAAACCCCGCCTTCAACAATCTGTTTACCCAATCCCAGTGCAACGTTTACGATTCCCTCTTCCACTTTTTCGGGAGCAATTGGATAATAGTTAATGGACCGTGCCACACCCGAAACTGTGGGATAAAACCGATTACCATGCTGCTGCCCCACAACCTCCTGCAAAACTATGCCCATGCGTTCTTCATCAATAATATTCATGGTGGCTTGCATATATGCCTTGCTCGATTTAAAAAACACAGAGGCATAGACACATTTAATGGCAGCTGCAATTTGTTTCATCACCACCTCCACTTCATCCGTATTGGAAACCATATAGGTTGAGTAAATACCAGCAAAAGGTTGATAATGACTATCTTCCAACACACTAGACGAACGAATGGCAATGGGCCTATCAATTACCGAAATAAATTTTCGTAAATAAAGATGCGATTTGGGTGGCAAACTGGCTTTGACGAAGTGATCCAGAATTTCCTCATCCGGCAAATCCGACAGTGCTATTGGATAAAGGTTATTAGATTCCATGAAGAGCTCAAAAATATCCGTGGCGATAACAACTGTGCGAGGTATGGTTATTTCCAACTCCTCGAAATGCAGCAAATCGGTATTTTTATCAATTAGCGCACTTAAAAAAGCCAGACCGCGTGCCTTGCCACCAATAGATCCTTCTCCTATACGAGCAAACTTCACAAACTTATCGTAATTCAATGGCTCAAAATCCGCTATAATTCCCCTGTTTTTTGATATGCGGAAATTTACAATGGTATCGTGCAAAAAATGTTTAGTGGCTTCCAAGGATTCAAAATCATCTATTTTAAAATTCTTTATCACTTCGGCTATCGAGAACAAAGCTCTGGCTTTAAGCCATTTACTCACATGGTCACGCTGAAAATGATATCTGAGCGAAGAATCAGGCAATACCAATAGCTTTTCTTGCAATTGTTTTAAATTGCTTACCCTACCAACTTCTAGATGCGTTTCGGGATCGATAAAAACAAAATCGCCAAATGCGAGGTACACTTTCAAAAAATGTTTCAATTCCTGCATTAAGCTTTTGGAATATTTGTGCAAGAATCCAACTTTTAATTTTTTAGCTACATCAGCTACCGACAAATCCGACGATTGCAATAAAAAAGGCATATAAGGATCGTTCTTTTTAACCATCTCGGCCAATTCTATACCGGCATTATTGCACTTATGGTTGTTTTTAGCAAAAGAAACGTCGGATATTACACCCAATAAATTGGATCTATATTTCACATAAATATCCACTGCCTCCTCGTAATTACGAGCCAACAATATTTTAGGACGCCCCCTCATCCGCATCATCTTTTGATGCTCGTTAAGGGCCTCACTCATAAACTTTTTTGATTGATTAAAAACGATCCGATATATAGTGGGGAGATAACTAGAATAATAGCGAATAGAATCTTCAACCAATAAGATGCACTGCACGCCAACCTCAAGAATATCGTGTTCTGCGTTCATTTCGTCTTCTATCAACTTAATAATAGCCACCAAAATATCCGCATTTCCTAGCCAACAAAACACATAATCGATTGCACTTGTATCCTCATTACTTAACTTAATACTAACCTCGCGCGAAAAGGGTGTCAACATCACAAAAGGAATGTTGGGATGGAGCACTTTAATATTTTTAGACAAACTGAAGGGATTCATACCACCCACACTAAGCATCGAAATAATTAAATCCACGGGTTCGTTACGCACAATATCTATCGCTTCTGCTGCTGTTGCAACTTGAATAAATGTGGGCGGATGGCGCAAATTCAGCGAAACATATTCGTTAAATATCTGCTCTTCAATACGTCCGTCTTCTTCTAATAAAAAGGCATCATAACTACTCGAAATCAACAACACCGATTCAATGCGTTTTTGCATTAACTTATTAAACTTGGTGTCGATAAAGGAACTTGAGAAATCCATGTGAATATTGTTTTTGTAATCTTTCCTTACTTTGCAATCGTTACGCTATTTACTGTTGTGCTTCAGCTTAGAATCTTCGCTTATCTTTGCAATGTTACATAAGGTCTAAAAAGTAATACTATGGCAACTAATAAAATCAAGACTTATTCGCTTGAGAGATTAACTTCAATGTGAAAGAAGACAACTTTGTGAAATTGACATAGAAATAAAAACTGCAATTCTAAAACGATGTTTGTCTTTCAAATAGAACCGCAATAGTAATTCGCGAAAAAAATAATCAATCTAATTATCTTTTCACGAATCACTATTATCAGTTAAATTACAGCTTTATTTGCCCCCAGTGCCTAAGTGGTTTACATCATGCCGTGCGACCCCATCTGATATAGCTCATTCTGAAAAAACGAAAAGCCGGCTATCATCACGATGATACCTACAAAGTACAGCGCAAACACAACGATAAGCATAATCCCTGAAAATTTAAATAACGATTTCAAATTTAAGAGGGATGCCTCAATATCCTTGCTGTCTAACATCCTTATGCCATTTTGAGCTTGTGTGGCAAACTTGTACAGATAGTAAGTTGGGAAGAAGTAGATAACAGCTATGATTAAATAAATGAAGCCAAAGATAAATGGAGAAAAAGGAAATGCACCCATACCTATTTGGTCGCCCATAAAGGCAAAAAACACGCCAGATATAAGTCCTCCCAATACGATTAAGCCAGTAAAAACAAAACCTACTATGGCTACAAACTTAGCCCATCCTGCTCCTGTTTTTAGGTATTTAATGGCATTGTCTGAAAATACCAGCGCAGGAATCACTTGTTTTTCTTCGTTTATTTGCTGTACTTCATTTGTTTGATTTTCCATATTACATGATTTTAAGTTAGTTTATTCATTCAAACATAATTAAAATTCATCAAAACTCATTTCTATATACTATTTTTTTATGATATAGGCATGTAGCGCATTTGGCATATCTATCGGGTTTTCTATCTTTGTTGCTTATAATATAAAAAATATTTGGTCATCTATTATTTGCCAAACTCATAGCCTAACGCCCTAACAATCTAATTACCTAACGACCTATTATTCAGTAAATGGCAAAAATAAAATCATACATCTCATCGTTTCGGTTGCGCACGCTTCCTTTGGCTCTCTCCTCTATTTTAATGGCCAATTTCATTGCCGCCTATATCAATTCCTATGTTTGGTCGGTGGGTATATTGGCGGTGGTAACTACTGTTTTGCTCCAGATATTGAGTAATGTGGCCAATGATTATGGCGATGCTGTTTCCGGGGCCGATAATGTGGAACGCATAGGCCCTCCGCGGATGGTGGCCTCAGGAAAAATATCACTTACCCATATGAAAGGCACTGTGATAGTTTTTTCCATTTTGTCGCTGATATCAGGTATTGCCCTTATTGCCGTTGGGAATTTAGAAGTATTGAGTTTAAAAGCTTGGGGAATGCTGGTTTTGGGATTGGGAGCCATTGCAGCTGCCATTAAATATACGGTGGGCAAAAATCCATATGGATATAGTGGCTGGGGCGATATATTCGTGTTCCTGTTTTTTGGTCTGGCTGGCGTATTGGGTACTTATTTTTTGCACACTGGAACATTCAATCCTTGTTTACTTCTTCCGGCTTCGGCAATAGGCTTGTTGAGCGCAGGCGTTTTAAACCTTAATAATCTGCGTGACGTAAATAGCGATGCTAAATCCGGAAAACTCACCCTGGTGGTTCAATATGGCAGCCTATGGGGAAAACGCTATCATGCATTTTTACTTATTTCGGCCATTGTATTGATGGTTGTTTATGGTCTGTTTCAGTTTGTAACATTATGGCAATGGTTGTTTTTACTGGCTTTACCATTGTTCGTCAAAAATTTAATATTGGTTTTTCAAAATAAAGAACCTCATTTACTTTATCCTCAATTAAAAAACTTAGCCATGGCAACTTTTATAATGGTGTTGCTATTTGGGGTGGGATTGCTGATTTGAAAAAAGATTGATGGATCGATAGGTAGTTAGGTCGATAGATTAGGATAATCCTTGGGGTGTATGAAGTGTGTATTTTCAACAATACTTTGTGTTTTTGATTTTCTACTTTAAACTTTTCATTGGTGTCCGGCAAACTTTTTTTCAATTAATTTTCGAACCATTTTTTTCAGAATGTTGAGAGATTTTTAATTTGGGTAGTGCTTACTTCCGCCTCAGAGAATTTCCGTTAATAAAATCAGGTTAGGTGGCGTTAAAAAATCCGGGTTGTTTGAGCGCAGCGAGTTTCTGGATTTTAGCCAATTAAGCTGATTTTTAGTCCCGAAATAAGTTTTTGTTGCTTTTTATTCAAAAAAAGCTTACAAAACTATAATCGGGATGCAGCGGCGGCCTTTTTTGCTTACTTTTTGGGGCTGTAGCCAAAAAGTAAGAGCCTGTGCGGCTTGAGCACTAAATTAAAATGAATTGTTTCACCAGGCAATAGTGTAATTTTTTTTTTAAAATCATCCATGTTTCAAGCCACCTATAACAAACACAGCCTTCAATTTATCACTCCCGGCGGAACTTCGCGCGGTGTGCTCACAACAAAAGACAGTTGGTATATTCAGGTTTGTGATGTGCAAAATCCTAAGGTCTTAGGTGTGGGCGAGTGCTCCATCTTACCCAATCTAAGTATTGACGATAAACCGGGCTTTGAGGACAAACTCAGGGAGGTTTGCAGCAATATCAATATTTACACCAACAATTTTAGTATCAAACTTGAGGATGACCTGCTAGATTGGCCAGCCATCAGCTTTGGTTTAGAAATGGCATTGCTCGATTTAAAAAACGGTGGGATTAAAACAATATTTCCGTCCGATTTTGTTGAGGGGAAAAAGCAAATACCCATCAATGGTTTAATTTGGATGGGCGATATCGCTTATATGAAAGAGCAGCTGGCTCAAAAAATCCAAAGTGGTTTTAAGTGTATCAAAATAAAGATTGGCGCCATTGATTTTTGGCAGGAGATAAATCTCATTAAAAAAATCAGAAACACTTACAATCCCGCGCAACTTGAAATAAGGGTAGATGCCAACGGTGCCTTTAAACCGGATGAGGCCATGAACAAGTTAAACGAACTCGCAAAGCTCGGTATCCATTCCATTGAACAACCCATAAAAGCCGGGCAATGGCAAGTAATGGCGGAGCTGTGCAAGGTATCTCCAGTAAAAATTGCCCTTGACGAGGAGCTCATCGGCATAAACGATGTCGTTAAAAAAGAAGACCTCTTAACAACTATCAAACCCGCATATATTATTCTAAAGCCGTCTTTATTAGGAGGCTTTATGGCCTGCAACCAATGGGTGCAATTAGCTAATAAGCATGGTGTTGCATGGTGGGCTACATCGGCCTTAGAAGGAAATATAGGACTAAATGCCATTGCCCAATGGACGGCCATACAAGATAATGTCTTGCCACAGGGACTGGGAACCGGACAAGTTTTCGCCAACAACATCGCTTCGCCCTTGCAGGTTGCAAATGGCCATCTCATCTACAATAAAAAACAGAAATGGGGGATTTTACCTTGAAACAGTACGATAACATAAAATTGAATGGTGTAAGGCGGCAAGGAGAGGAACTGCGTGTTTTTTGTTTGCACGAATTGGTTAAAATAAACAACCCTGAATGGCAACAAGCTATTTATCGTTTTATTTTGGAATGGCTTTCACCCGATGATTTTGTTAGGGCGAAAACTTCAGGTTCCACCGGAGAACCCAAGGAAATACGCTTGCAGAAAAAGCATATGATAGCTTCCGCCAAAAAAACCATTGCGTTTTTTAATTTGTCGGCTGATAAAACAGCACTTTTGTGCTTGTCGGCCAATTATATAGCCGGAAAAATGATGTTGGTGCGAGCCATGGTGGGCGGGTTTAATTTGTTGCTCACCGAACCTGCAGGTACACCTTTAAAACGGATAGCTGAGCCCATTGATTTTGTGGCTATGGTTCCTTTGCAGGTTTTTAACTCTCTTGAAGATTTTGGGGATAAGGTTAATAATGTAATTATAGGCGGTGGAGCGATATCGTCCGAATTATCGAAAAAGTTGCAAGGTTTGCCAACGCGATTTTTTGAAACCTATGGGATGACCGAAACCGTATCGCACGTGGCCGTAAAAATGGCGGGGGAAGAAAACGCCTCCTTTAAAGCCATGCCAAACGTAATTTTCGAATTGGATTTGAGAGGCTGCCTAATAATTAACGCACCCGACATAGCGGATAAAGCCATAGTAACCAACGATATGGTTGAATTTAAAGGGGAAAATGAATTCGTTTTTCTAGGTCGATACGATAACGTGATAAACTCGGGCGGTATTAAAATAATTCCGGAAGAAGTAGAGCATAAATTGAGCGAAGTTGTTAAAGTGCCTTTTCTGATATCGGCTGTGCCAGATGAAAAATTAGGTGAGAAGGTTGTTTTGGTGGTGGAAAAATATTGTGATGTAGTGTTAAATATGGCCGACTTATCCTCTCATTTAGCGCCATACCAAATACCAAAAAATATAATTACAATTGCACATTTCCCATTAACCGAAAGCGGAAAAATAAAACGGGATGAGGTAAAGAAAATGATAGCTGAAGAATGTCATTGAAATATTGATTTTGCTTTGCTTAATTTGTTGAAGGTGTTTTTTTTCACACCAAACAGGTTTCTAAAACCTGTTTGGTGTCCGAATAAAATTATAGAGGTATTCACTTAGCTACATGCTATAATTCCCTTATATTCAATATTTTCAGATGATACCATACGTCCTATAAGCTTATGAAATATTGTGTCCTTAAATATTGATCGGTTAATTCTAAATGAATATTCATCCAAGT
>JAGXIO010000034.1 GCA_024635555.1 Saccharicrinis sp. | reverse complement strand
TGGGTACATAAAGTAAGGAAGCCTCGGGATACAAAGCAGGGTCATTATCCCATATGAATTCCGTTGAATTGAAAAGAGAAATGGCTTTTGTGATGGCCTGTGCATCTGAAATAGTGGGTGTAGCGCTGGAAGCATCTGTTTTAACTACCTTGCCATTGGCACTTACGGCCTTTCCGTTTTTAAAGTGAACGGAATAGCCCATTCCCTCCACAGGGATATCATTAAAATAAAGTTGGTATTTTTTATGTTTTTGGCCTTGGGCATCGGCCTGTTCGCTGGCTATTTGTAGATTGTAATTTGTAGGAAGACCAATTTTCTGCTTTAGAACAGTACCATCAAGTACAGTACCCGATTTAAGTGAATGGGAAGAAAGCTCGAAGTATTCTACAAAGCCTGTCTTTTCATCAACTTTTACCTTTTGCGTGCCCTCAACAATGCTATTGCTTTGCCTTCCGGTAAACACTTGTGCATTGCTACCCAATACGGATAGCGCCAGCGTTAATATAAGTATAAATCCCCTCAATTTGTGTTGTGTTAATGTGTTGCGAAAATCAACTATTTATAAGATAATTGATTGGCGACAGATTAAAGATACGAATAAATCAGGTTTTTATCATAAAGATTTTGATAAATCCACGGTTTCATTTGTTGTATAACACAATTTATTGCGATGAAGATGGGTTGGTAATAGGTATTTAAGGCCAGAGTGGCGTTGACATATAAAACAGCCAGGTTATTACTGTTTTACCGTTGTGTGGCTCCATTTTCACGGAGATGGAGTTGTTTTACTGTTGTGAGGCTAGATTTTTACGAAAACGGAGCCGTTTTACCGTTGTGAGGTTCCATTTTTACGGAGATGGAGCTGTTTTACCGTTGTGAGGTTCCATTTTCACGGAAATGGAGCTGTTTTACCGTTGTGAGGCTCCATTTTCACGGAAATGATGCCGTTATACCGTTGTGAGACTCCATTTTTATGGAGATGGAGCTGTTGAGGGGTCGAGAGAGGTTTTGTTTTTTTTGGTATATCGCTACACCAAATACGCTACACCCTTTGTTATGTAGCGGTTGCAAGAGAACCCATTTGCAAGAGCAAACAAATCCAGTTAGTTAGGGCGCACCGTTATCACTGGAAAATCAATGCGCCCTTATTCCTCATCCTATTCTGTTTTTATAATATACCAGCACGAAGGCTTCATTATTAATTATATTTTGGAGTAGGCTCAACCTCTTTCTGCGATGGAGGGGTGTCTGGGATTACAAAATTAATTGGTACGGTATAGTTTACATTAACCTGTTTACCTCTTTGTAGTCCTGGCGCCCATTTGGGCATGGCGCTAACCACCCTAACTGCCTCCTCATCTATTGATTCAAATCCACCGCTACGCACTACTTTAACATCTTTAACAGCCCCGGTTTTTGACACTACAAATTGCACGTACACCCTTCCACTTTTCCCCTGTTCTTTGGCATCGATAGGATATTTTACATTTGTGGCTATGTACTTCCGTAATTCCTCTTCACCGCCCGGAAACTGGGGCATCACCTCAACAACAAAAAACGTTGTCTCTATCTTCTCACCTTTTAAATCACCTTGCAGCAATTCTTCATCTGCAGTGCGGTCGCAAGCAAAAAAGAAGGTCACACCTAAAATCATAAATCCGGCGGCCAGACTTTTAACAAAAGCCTTATTTTTAATTGTTTTATTGGTCATCATTTTAAATCGTTTTTTAGTAATACATTGATTAAAGTTATTCACAGGAAACAGTCGCGCGCCGGTAGCCTCATGCAATAACAATTTTTTGTACGAGCCAATGGCAGTTCCTTTGTTTAAAACGGAACGATCGGCCTGAAACTCGTGCAGCTCCCGTAGCAGGTGCTTAATCCACCAGGCAAAAGGGTTAAACCACTGCACAATAAGAAGCGCCTCAAACAACAACACATCCAAGGAGTGCCGATGCTTAACGTGGGACATCTCGTGCACCAATATCTTATCCAGATCGTCATCGGAATAAAGTGATCGGTTAACGAAAATTACATGAAAGAACGAAAAAGCGTTAAAACTGCCGGGTAGGTCGGCTATCCTAATGCCATTATAATTTATCCAATTGGCGTTTTTTGATAATCCACCCAAACGGATTAAACCAAATATCAGCCGTAGGAATATACCCAATGCTCCTGCCAAATAAAACCAACCAAAGGTTTTGCTTTGGGCAATTGCGGGTACAACAGCCTCGCGCATGTCGCCGGCGTAAACATTAACGGTTTGCAATAAATTGGCAAAGCCCTCAGTATTAGAACTTGCGGTTTGCAATAATGAGAAATGAACAAAGGGCACAACGGTGGCCAGCACAAGTGATAGTAAAAGATAAATCCTATTAAACCTAAAAAATGGTTCGTGATGCAGAACTATGCGGTAAAACATGGCCAACACGCCCAATATGAGCGACGACTCGAGTAGGTAGTTGATGAAATATTCCATAACAGCTTAATTTTTTTGGTTTTTCAAATCATCTTTTATAGTGTTTTTCTGCTCGTTCTGTATCTCACTCTTCACATCGTTCATCAGTTCCTCCAAGTCGTTGATGTTCATCTTATCTTCTTTGGCAAAAAAGGAAACCAGCTCCTTAAACGACCCTTGAAAGTAATGCGAAATAACGCGTTTCATAAACTTCCTTTTGTAGGTTTCTTTTGCTACTATTGGGAAATATACATATCCCTTACCTTCCTTTTTATGATCCACAAAACCTTTGGTTTCCAAAATCCGCACAATGGTACTAACGGTATTATAAGCTGGTTTGGGTTCTGGTAATTTTTCGATAATACCATTTACATTGGTCTCCTCCAAATCCCATAATTGGTGCATGATCTGTTCTTCTGCTTTTGTTAATTCTTTCATGTTAGATTGTTAGATAAGAGATTGTTAGAAAATAGACTGATACCTGCCTTCGGCAGGGATAATAGACTATTGAGAAATGGATTTGCTCAGAATAATACAACGCTTCTGTCCGTATCTAGGCATTCAACTAAATATTTAGTACAAATTTACAACTAAAGTTTTAGTTGTACAAATTTTTAAACTATATTTGTAGTTGAAAAGTGAATATTAAAATTAAAACGCTGATATCATGGCCTATACAAAAGTAATAAATCTATGGATCGTCCTATTGTTTTTACTTGCCTGCACACCCGCTTTGGCAAACAATACACCGCATTCCAATGGAAATAATGAGCAGTTTATGAACGTCAATAATGATTCTTTGTTGATGATTGAATCGCAAACACTATCAAAAGCTTATCAGTTTGATACGGCCATCGAACTATTGGAGCAAGTGGTAAAAACGGATTCTTTAAACATGGAAGCGTTAACCCGTTTAGAGGGTTTATACTTTAAAACATCGCAGCATAATGCCGCAATCCTTTTGGCAGATTACCTGATAGCTCACAAAGTGGACAGTGCTTATTATCAAATCCGCAAAGGACTAGCTCTCAAATCTCTTGGGCAATATCAACACTCGATAGATATTTTTATAAGCACCTTTGCTGCCGACACCAGCAACACCTATATAACAACCCAAATAGGTGATTTGTACAAAGAAATGGAAGAGCTCGATAGTGCTCTTCTTTTTTACAACAAAACATGCCAAATAAAATCAAATGCTTCGGCTATGATTAAAGCTATGGATTTATACCTCAAACAAAAACAAGAAGTGGAAGCCCTTAGTTTTTATGAGCGCTATTATAATTCTAAGTTTGAAAACAATTGGATACTTTTACGTCTTTTCGGAAGAGCATTGTATTTAAACGGTAGCACAGGATACGCAGCCGAAATATTCAGCAATTTACGCAACGCCGGTGATATGTCGTTGGTAACACATAAATATTTGGGTACATGCCTTTGGCAAATTGAGGAGTACAGCAGCAGCATTCCTATTTTGGAATATTGTACACTTTGCGATAGCATGGATTATCAGGTGTATTTCATGTTGGGGGCATGTTATATGAAATCAGATTCACTATACAATCCCAGCAAAGGCATAGAGTATCTTAATATGGCGATTAGCCTTATTGAGCCGAATGGCAAAACACTCAACTTAATATATAATGAGTTGGCACTGCACTACAAGAACAACAAAAAATACGATAAAGAGTTAGCAATTTATCTTATTATGAAAGAGAATGAACCGGAAAGTAAATATGTGGATTATCAAATGGCCACCCTTTACGATTACGGATTAAACGACAAAAAAGAAGCCCTAAAACGTTATCAGGATTTACTGGCACTGTATAAAGAAGATACCATAAACAACAAAAAATCAGATATTGTAACTTTTTGCAAAAATAGAGTTCTTGAACTTAAAGAGGAGCAATTTTGGAAAAAGTAAGATTCGTATAATTTGAGGAGTTGCTTGGTGCAGATAAACCATATGTTGGGTGTGCATATCTTTTTATTAACACGCCAAAATAAAATTTATAAACTGATTTGTACAACTATTGTACAACTTTTTTGCTTAAAGGTGGGTAAATTAACTTATTCAGGGTGTTTTTAAAATGTTTGCATACGTGTCGATATGCTAGTGTTTGTTGGGGTTGGAGCATAAAAAAGGCGGTCATTACTGACCGCCTTAGTGATCCGGCTAGGATTCTTTATCTATTCTTAATGTGTTCAAAAACTACAAGTTACGGCACTTAAAATAAATAGGTCTCGATAAAGTCTCTTCTGATATGTTGATTTATCATAAAGTTACGATAAGTATTTAAATAATCAAAACCATTCTAACATTCCGTTTCACACATCGCAACATCTTCTATTATTACTTGCTGAAAGTTCAATGGTGAATTTGATTGGCCTTCGTTCAACCAAATTCCTTCTAAAAGCTTTAAAGCTTCTATTGTGGTTATGTCATTCTTTTTTAGGAGATTTATACTTCTTAAAAAAGAATGACATAACCACATTATTATCTGTACTAGACAAATTTAAATTGTTATTCAGATAAACCTTGATCTTTGATATGTAACCTAAAAGTTCATTATTTTCTTCTAATTTATTGCGCTGGTGAATGATACGATCCTCCGTTCCCGCCGAATCGCCCGCTTTTTTGACAATATCTATTATCCTTACTTTCATCTGAAATTACAAATCGAACAGGCATTTTAAGTGTCGTTCATATATGTTTTCTTCCACACATTTTCCGATAACCTCAACGTTGTTTTTTAATAGATGGGTGTAAGCATCGCCCATCTCAGCTGCTATTTTGTAACCTACATGGATCAGTTGTCTAAAATTAGGATT
>JAGXIO010000233.1 GCA_024635555.1 Saccharicrinis sp. | reverse complement strand
GCAAATGAAGGACTGGCTCGAAATAGTGCTGGAACTATTGGAAAAAAATCTGTTCCGGGAAACCAAGAATGGAGATGTGTCTCATTTACAAAAACTTAACTTACTAAAAGTTGCTTAGCTTGACGGCTATGGCCTACCGGCTGGCAGGCATGTGGCAAATAAAATCAATTATAAACACATGAAATAAATCTCAAACTTATCCATAGTATTACCCACTGTTTGCGCATAATAAAAGTATTATTTTGTATTAGAATTAATGCTTGATTATTCGGTCAATTTTCAAAACCAGCCCACTTTTCAAGCCTTCTTTTTTTTCAAGTATCACAGAATCCCGAATAGATTTCATAAAATTAAAAAAAACTAATACTTCGTAACGTTGTTGTACGTCGACGGTACACCATACATTGAATTTAGCGGGTTTTACTTTTCAACGTTTTTACCATATTGGAGAATCCAAAATTTAAATTGGGTCACGTTTGACCTTTACATTAATAGATGTCTTTATGTTAAAGCTTCCAAATAATAATAATAATAATAAATTAATACAAAAGAGATTGGATTATTTACAACCCACCTAAATTGACAAGGTTGTATCCCACAGCTGTAAGCTTCTGATTTCGAATATAGAAAGTAGATTCATAGCGTCGTTTAGCTGCCGGAGTATCCACCGCATTTTTATCTGCAAATACTTTAACAACCCCATTAGGGTAATATACTAATAATTGTTCGCCCGGTAATTGATAAAATTTAGAAGCCATTGCTATAATCCCATCTTTTCCAACATTTCCCAATACCAATCCAAGATTGTTGTAAATATTTCGATCGCCCTGTTCGCCCAATGCACAAACTAATTCGTGAACACCATCTCCATTCAAATCAACTGGAATACTATTGAATAATGAGAATGGCATGGTAACTTTCTCACCTGTAAATGTTTTGAAAACAAATTCATCCATTCCTGACCGAAAAAACCCCTTTTCACCTGCAACTTTATTCCCGATTTTAAGTGCATAGGAGTACGATTCTCCGTTTTCGCCTAGGTTTGCACACCATCCCATATCCATATGCCCAAAATCAATATCTTTCCAAACACGATTACCATGGTCGTCGTAAAGCACTACCCTCGGAGGCATGGTGTCAGTATAGTACGATTCGCGGCAAGTGAAAATACTCCAGCGGTTTGTCGATTTATTGAGAACCGGCTGAACGATATCTGAATGCCCATCCCATAGTCCTGAATCTGCTAAAAATACGACTTTACCTGTTTTCATACTGATGCAACGCTCACCCCACATAAATTCGTCGGATTGATCACCATCAATGTCTACAACGGAGCTCATATGGGAACCCAGAGCTGTATTTTTTTTTGGAAGAAATAAATTCCATCGACTGTTCATTCCAGTATTCCAGGCCTGGATATACATCGGTCCATAAGTACCTTGAGCAGTAATGAGCACAGGTTCACCTTGAACGTATCCTCCAAAAATAAAATTTCTAAAAAAGTGACTATTTGATTGAGTATTATCGGGATAATTCCACGGCCATTGACCTTCTGATTTGCCTGTAAGTGCATCCAATTTTTCGAGAACATATCCCTTCATTCCAAGGGGATGTTCTGGATCATTGGTGTTATTGAGCCAAATTTCATCCACTCCATCTTTATTTAAATCAAATGGAAAAACGGGACAAAACCAAATTCCAGGGACCATTCCCTTATTCATTTCCTTTTTCCAAATTTGTTTGCCTTTGGCATTGTACATCGCCAATACAAGCGGATGTTTAGGATAGAAAAACATTTCATAATATGGATCAATTTCTTTATCCTGCGAATAAACAAGTAATAACCCCGTACCTTGATTCTTTCCAAGCTCAACTGGAACTGCCCTTAATTTACCTATTGTCTTGTCAACTTTAAATTCCTTAATAACTTGAATATCATATCCAGAATTAGATTGAGCATCTAAACCCCTTGTGCCTATAAATAGAATAAGGAGGATGAAAATTATCTTAAATATTGTTCGTTGTGTATTAATCATTTCAAAATAATATTAAAATCATTATTATTCTACTAGGTTATTGTTGACCAAATAATTTGCTATTTTCAAATAAGGTTATTTATTTTTATTACTATCATCTTTCATTTCATCAAGGAAAGGTGGATTATTTACAACTAAATTTCTCACCGATTGAATAATACTTGCTTTAGTTCCAAAGGCTAGCTTTGCTTTAAAGTTGTCAATTTCAAACCCATCAACATCAATACATGCAATAACTGATCGTTTGTCTTCAATATGATATCCAACACGTACGTTGTTGATTTCCAGATTCTTTACATGGCGAGTGTACAACCCATACGATGGTGTCGCTGACTTCAACAGAAATACTTCGGGATTTCCCTTTCCTAGTTCAGGTAGATCTATAAAAAATCTCAATTATTCATCAAGTATATTTAAAGACAATAACGAAAGATATTAGTAAAAACCTAAAGCGACCTTTAATTTAACATTCCGTAACGCTGTATTCCTTTCAATCTGTGGAGTTAACGAGGTGCATTAAAAATTTTGATGCGATTTTTTATTCAAAAGTGTTGATTAGTCGTTGACAACCGGTGAAACTTTAAAATTTTCATTATCGATCAAATATGAAATATCATTATTTGATAAAACTCCATTACTTTCAGTAATGGGTAACAATTTGACTGACTTAGTATTTGGATATTCATTTTTTTGTAATCGCAATTTAGCCACCGTGACAATAAAATTTGCCATGTATTCTGCGCTCTTATTCGACCAGGAAGGTATGAGTTCCAGCCCCATAAAAATCAACTATCATAATCAATTTAAATTTTCAGACTAACACCAAGATTAAATCTTCTACCAAAGTCGGGATATCCTACTACGGTTGAATATCTCTCATCTGTGATATTAAATATTTCAAAATATATTCGAGTCGAATAGGCATTCTTCAATGTGTAACTGATAGTAGAATTTAACTCAGTAAAATCGCCTAGTTGAGCGGGACTAGTGTATACCTGTGTGTTTAAAAACCTTGTGTTTTCAAATTTTGAAAGATGTTTGGCATAAAGATTTATATCAAATCCTTTGAATGATGCAGAGACACCTCCATTGATAATCCATTCTGGAATCATTTTATTTTTCACCCACTCATTATCAATATTCTTTTGAGATTTTAGGTAAGTAACATTGGTAAATAAATGAAATAATTTTGCAATTTGAGCTGAGTTAAATATTATTTCAACTCCTTGTTGATTTTGATCTTGATTGTCATAATAAGGTAATATAGTACTATCTGCCAAAACATAAGTTTGTGAACTTAAGAATATTGCATCTTTTTGGTCACTTAAGAATCCATTGATGGTTAATTCACCCACTTTGTCAAACTCAGCTTTAATACCAAGCTCAGCTTTGAATCTATCTTCATTTGTAGTTGCCTCTTTTTTAGAGTTTAGGGATCCAATCATAGGTTTAATCTGTCCTTTTGCAATGCTAGTGTGGAGAGAGTAATTCTTAGAAATAAGATAAGATCCACCAAATGTTGCTTGATACATCCATGGTTCAATTTTATTAATAATCGGTGAGGCATTTACATTTTTCTCTTCGCCAGTCATAAACCGGCCCAATTGTATATTGTTTACTCGGGTCATTCGAACACCAACATCTAAAATAAGTTTACCTATTCTATGTTCATCGTTTACAACTATTGAATATGTAGCAATTTCATTTCTTGAGCCTGTATAAAATCGTTTACCATTAGGAGCCAACCAATAGTTATATAAACCGCCTAAACGAAGGGTGTTGTTTTTAAAAATATTAACCGATTGAGCAAGATTTAATGTGACTTCACTGTCTGGGGTAGGGGTGCTGGATAAGGTTGTATATTCACCAGGTTTGGTTTGGGCAGTTACTTTTAATGGAGTGTTGGTGCTAAGTGTAGTATTTCTTTTGGCATACGAAAATGAAAGTTCAGTGGACATTCTATCGTTTGGAATATATAATGTTTTATTTGTTATAAGTGTTGATTTGATTGGGTCGAACCAACTTTTTATAGTCTGAAGTTTTGGCATAGCTGGTTCCTCAGCTAAAGCTAATTGACGTGTGCCTGAAAAGTGAAAAAGATAGATTTTGGTTTTTAATTTAGGCGATATTTGCCAACCTAATGACCCATAGGCATTTGTGATATTTTCTGCAGCATGTTTATCTTCAGGACCATCAGTATGTGACATAGTCAATGACGTTGCATAATTAATTTTATTAATTTTATTTCCGTGAGAGATATGTCCTTTAAAAGATTCGTATGAGCCATATTCCATATTGATATTTGTTTGCAAATTGTCGTACTCTTTAGGTTTTACATTGATAATCCCAGTCGTACCACTTAATCCTGTAAAGAGAGCATTGCTTGAGCGAATAACCTCCACGCTTCCAAGGTCGGAAGATGATATAAAGTAAGGCATCTCTTCGAACTCTCGTTGCCAAATTCCGTCAATAGCAAAGGTTGGATAAGGGTAACGTTCGCCACGGATTGAGAAAAACTGCTTAACTTGACGTCCCCGACTTTCAATCATAGCTCCTGGTACATATTTTATAGCATCAATCAAGGTACTTGCTCCTTGTTTCTCAATTTGAATTTCATTTACTTTTGATATAGTCGTTTCTATTCCAGATGATTCGGAAGATGGTGATGATATCAAGTTCCTTCTTTGTCCTATTATGGTAACATCGTTAATATCAATAGGACCTTTAATCGTATCACTTTTATTTAAATTTGGTTGTGCATAAATCGGTGTCAACGTAGCAAATAAGATGAACATTAAAAGTGTTTTCATTTTTGTTTTCATTTCATTCTTAATTATTAGTTAGTTATATAATTATTCGCGGATTTTTTATCTTATACTTATAAGTGAATTACTCTATTACCTATTTCAAGAACTCTATCGTCGTGTGTAACGATGATAACATATCGTCCATTTTGGGCTTCTTCTTTTAAAATGTCAATTAATATCTTGCTATTTTCTACGTCTAAATTGCCCGTTGGCTCATCTGCTAACAAAATAGGTGGGTTGTTGGCAATAGAGCGGCATAGTGCTACCCTTTGCTGCTCGCCAATGCTTAATTGATGAGGTTTGTGTGTCAATCGATGAGCTATACCTATTCGCTCAGCTAGTTCTGATATTCTTTTTTTGGGGTTCTCATTTCCAACGAGGGTTAGTGGATATCGAATGTTATCGTACACATTAAGATAAGGGATGAGATAAAATCGTTGAAACATAAAACCAACATACGATGCACGCAAACGATTTCTTTTCAACGATGATGTTTTATAAACATTGTTATCGCCCCAATAAACATATCCTGTGTCGGGTTTTAGCATTCCACCTGCCATAAGCAGCAGTGTGCTTTTTCCGCTACCACTTTTTCCGTGAATAATATTTATTTCGCCTTGTTTAAAGCTGAGGCTTAGGTCGTTAATAGCAACAACATCTGTATTGCTGTCTTTGTAAATTTTAGTTAAATTGTCAAATCGTATCATAATTAATCCTCCACTAATATTCTTACAGGGTCAAGTGATAACATTTTTATAACGGGTATCAATTGTGCAATAATTGCAAAGAGTGATGTTAGTCCGAGAGCCGTCGGGAAATCAGACCAAATAATGGATATATTTTGTGTATTGGTTTCTAAAAAAGAACTTGTTATCCATATCGACAAAAAAGAACCTATGAAAAACCCAATAATTGAAGCAATTATGGCTAATAGCAGAATGCGAATTAGAAATACAGCAATTATTTTCAGATAACTGGTACCCATAGAGAGCATGATACCGATTTCGCGACGCCGTTCATGCACTTCGTACAAACCTGTTACCGAAATTACGATAATGGTAATCAATGATATGATGTAAAAAAGATTGATCAATGTTTTGTTTGTCGATTGTCTTGCTTTGTCTCTGCCTTTTGCTATAGGCATTTTGATAATTTGTTGAAGATTGGGTGTAGTGGCTTTTAACAATATTTGTTGTTGAACAAGAAGATTTTCAAGGTTGGTTCCGTGCATACAAAGAAATGCAAGTAAGATATTGATAGAATCTTTATTCCCAAGTACCTCCCAAGTATCTTCAATGTTTGCCCACACTCTATAATCGTCGATATCTCCATTGTAGGGAATGATTGTTGCAACTTTAAATGTTTTCCCTTCGATATTGATTGTGTCAGATGTTTTCAAGTTCAATGATTTTGCAATATCTGCTCCTAAGCGTACTTCGTTGCGTTTAACGGCATCTAACAAGTTTCGTTTTTCGGGAGATTCAAAATTTCCTCCCAAAGGTTTGATGCCAGATAATATAATTTCTGTATTTTGAACTACAAGCCTCTCTTGTTGCATGGCAACATAGTATTTGGATGGCATTTTACGTTCTTTGAGCAATAGATCAGATTGTGATATGGGAAAATAAACCTGGTTGTTGTTTATAAGATAAGAATCAATTTTTTTACAATCTTTTGATATGAGATTATAGTTATGCCCCATATCTTTCATTATCAACTCCATAGACCGATTGGTGAATTGCGATGTGTTTTTGATATACACATACAACGAAACCAATGCTATCATGGCTATCAGCAGCATCAACGTAACCAATAGTTTCTGTTTTATTTGCGAAAATACAATCTTGAACAACATAACAACTTTATTTAGTTTAAATGAAACGACTCAACTCAATAAAATTCAATAAGTAGAATAAATTTAGGAATTTATTAATCGGTATAGGCACTTAGATCGCGCATACCGATTAATAGTATTTTATATGGTAAGTTGTATAATTTGTTGTAAGTTAATTCTCAACAATTTAAATTTAACATTAGACATTTTATTCATCAAAATGCCTTAAGCAAACTAAAAAAGTTGATTGAAACAAATCTAAATCTGCTTGTATATTTAGATTCTAAAATGACATTTTGTTTCATTTTCGTCAATGTAAAGATTAGCTACTTTTCAATAATGAAATAATCCGTTTGTTGTCTACACCTAAATTTTCCAACATCAGATAAAATTTCTAGGATTTTTCCCAATGTTTCATTTCTGTTAAATTGAAGAGTGTATCGCTCTTTAGCAAGCTTTTCGTCTGCAATAAGTAATTTTATTTTAAATTCTTCTGCAATTTCAGTCACAATTTGTGACAAGGGTTCATTTTCAAAAACAAAATTATGTGATCGCCACATTAATTTACGCTCAATATTGTCCACTTGTATTACTGTCATCTTACCCGAACCATTATTTAAAGTAGCCTCTTCGCCCGGTTTAAGAATCACGCCATTTTTATCTTTTACATCGGTAAAATTAACGACTCCTTCTTTAAGCAGTGTTCTTGTAAATTCTTCATTATCAAAAGATCTAACAGAGAATGTCGTTCCAAACACAGTAATTTTTCCAAAATTAGTTTTCACTTTAAATGGGTGCTTCTTATCTTTCATAACTTCGAAAAGTGCTTCGCCTTTCAACACAACTACTCTGTTTGATCTGAAATTTTTATGATAAGAGATTAATGATTCACTTCGTAACCATACTTTAGTGCCATCTGGCATTTTCACTTCTTTAGCAACATGAGTAGAATTTGCAATAATAATTTGTTGCTTTTTATTATAATTTCGATAACCAAATAATCCAATTGACAATTTAATTGGCAATGAACCAACCAATTTGTAAATTGTTGGCAAAAAGAACGATAATCGCCTAACTGGCTGATTATTTTCGATTTGAGGCTTCGAAATCTCAACTAAAATTTTCTCATAGGAAGATTTTATTTCCATTTGAGTCAATTCTATATTTGATTTAAATTTAATGCTATGCGGAATAATCAACAATAATTCATCTTTACTTTTCATCTTAAGCTAACTAAATAATAAATGCAACTTACTATTTGACTATTTGACGTAAAGTTTTTAACTATGCCCTAAAATCACATAAAAATTAATTATTATAAAAGTAAGGCAAACTGATGGATTGCATGATCTGTAAATTATCGGAAAAAGGGGGTTGAATCGTTTTGAAACCTTTATTTATTTGTCTTGTAGCCACTAAATTCAATCCTTTTTAAAATAATATTTTCAATCGACTATGCCAGTCGCTTAATCTAGAGAAGAGTTTTGATCAGACATTACAACATTCTTCCCGCGTAAAATTCGATATTTTCTTTGTTTAAAATATCTACAGGAAAGAAATGTTCTTTTTTAACGTCATTTTTTATGAAGAGTGCATTGAATAGGAATATTACCGAATGGTAACCCTGGTTTTGGGATTGTTGTGCAATTAAAAATTGAATATAACCTTCTTTTAAAAGTTTAATATTATTGTTGAGTGTATCAAAGCCAATGAGCATGATCCCGTTTATTTTGTGTTTTTTCAAAATGTAGGCTATTCTATAGGCTCTCGAATTGGGTACATAGATGATGCGTATTTGGGGCGAGTTTATAAGGTAGTCTCTGAATACAGTTTCATAATCACTGTCGTTTCTATTTTCATCAATTTCAAGATGGAACTGATCAATCTGCACCTCTGGCAATCCGTTTTCGGTAAAAAACTGTAAAAAACCATTGATGCGCGATTCGATATGCGAATACTCCTGATGCAGCTTCGAGATTGAGGCCACCAATATACTCTTTTTATTATCCTTTAAACCCATCCAACAAAGACTTGCCGCTACTTTCCCTGCAGCGATGGGGTCTTGTCCAATAAAAAAAAGTGGGTTGAGCTCCTGGTGATAGATGTTTAAAAGAACGAACGGGATGTTTTGTTGGTGTAGTTCATCAGCAAATTTTTTTGATTCTTCAAAAAATAAAGGAACGTAAACAACGCCGTTGGGCTGCATCTTAAGCACCTTATCATAGGCCTCGCGAAAGGATGATATGCGTGCCGAAAAAAGAACCACGTCTACCTTTACCTTGAAAGAGGCCAATTCGTTAATGGCTTTTTCGATACCGACAATCTGGCGCGACCAATACTCCGTTTCGGCGGGGTCGGGTATCAAGCAAGCGATATGTAACACTTTTTTTAGTGCCAGATTACGCGCCGTTAAATCCGGCTCGTAACCTAGCTCCTCAATAGCTTGCTTGACTTTTTCTATTGCCTTGAGCGAACATTTTCCGCGCTGGTGAATTATACGATCCACCGTTCCCGCCGAAACGCCCGCTTTTTTGGCAATATCTATTATCCTTACTTTCATCTGAAATTACAAATCGAACAGGCGTTTTAAGTGTCGTTCATATATGTTTTCTTCCACACATTTTCCGATAACCTCAACGTTGTTTTTTAATAGATGGGTGTAAGCATCGCCCATCTCAGCTGCTATTTTGTAACCTACATGGATCAGTTGTCTAAAATTAGGATT
>JAGXIO010000232.1 GCA_024635555.1 Saccharicrinis sp. | reverse complement strand
TCTGTTTTCAATTTTGATATATTTATTTTGACTGTCTATATTTAACAGCAAAATAAACCAATTTTTCCCTCAGACCCAAATATTGTACGTGATCCATTAAAAGCTGTAAAAGGATAATGTAAAAAATAATATACCGCTAAAGATGTATAAGAATACTAGGCAAACAGCAGAAAAATAAAGGGTTGTAGCCTGCTTTAACTTTGCTGTACCTTGAAAAGTTTGAAGTTCATAGTACATTTGTCGCGAAAAACGGCATATCCAATAGTCCCTGCCTGCAAGGCAGGGAACGAGGTGAGTTGCAAAACAAACTTACCCTGGAGGGGTAAAAGATGAATAACCCCGGGTTTCAACCCGGGGAAAGAACGCCATGCAAATCCGACGCATCACAGTTCTCGTTATATATTTGCCACAACTTTGCGTCGGAACATGGCACATAACATCCCTCAACGACCTTTTTTATTGTTTCTTTTGTAACTTTTGTAACCAGTTCATATTACAACACTTACGCCTACACTTAGATGAAGGTCAGCTAATATTCTTGTGACAAACTATGGATGTCAATTAAAAACAATTTCAAGTATTTGCGGCCTAAATTTATGAAAATATTCAATTGATTAGCACATAATTACCTGCCAGATACAATGATTCTACTTTAACAACACTTCAACATTAAACTCATCGAGTATAAGTTGGTGGTCAAATGCAAGCGTAGGTAGTTCACTTAGTTTAAACCATTTCGCCTCACTCGCATCATCCCCTGCTATTGCCTCCATTTCGTTTTCAACAAAGGCATAAAAAACTACCGAAACAGTTCTTCCTCTCGGGTCGCGGTGCACTGCCCCGTAAGTTTTAAATTGCTTTAAAATTATATTTTCGATATGGGTCTCTTCTTGCAGCTCACGCAAGGCAGCAGTTTCCAAATCTTCGTCCATATCTAAAAAACCACCTGGCAATGCCCAAGTTCCTTTAAAAGGGGCATGTTTGCGCTGTATCAACAGAATCTTAGGCAATTCACCTTTTGTAATCAGGATAATGTCCACGGTAACGGCCGGGCGGGGATAGTCGTAGGTAAAACTCATTATTTTTCTGGAATAATTCTTTTTATCACCCTCAGCTTATGCGAATATTTATTGATATCGTGGTTATAAATACCCTGATGATCTAAAGTATCAATGCGTACTTCGCCATGTGCATGTATAATTTTACCGCTACCCAGGCAAATACCCACATGCCCAATCTTCCCTTCCTCGCCATCGAAAAAAGCCAGGTCGCCAACTTGTGCTTCTTCAACAAAATTAACGTTGATGCCATGCTCTATTTGTTGGTACGCATCACGAGGTAAGCTAATACCATTTATTTTGTAAACTATTTGAGTAAGTCCCGAGCAGTCGATGCCAAAGTACGAGCGGCCTCCCCATAAGTAAGGGGTGTGTAGCAATGAGGTAGCAACTTCTCTGAAGCCCACTTCTTTGGGCGAAGGTAACGATCCGGAAATAAAGTAATCATTTTTACCAATTGAAAAGTTGTTACGGTCGTGACCGTTAAAAACGATTCGACTACCAGCTAATATGGTGATAGGTGCAGTGCTCCCGTCCTTAACAATTTTTATATTTGGTGTAGGAACCATCCAGGCATCGGCACTTTTCCAAAGATCATACTCCCTGCTTCCTACCGAAAAAACTAGTTTGGCATCAATCCAGCCCTCATAGCCATCAAAGTCCATTTTTATTTGTGCCCACTTTTCTATTATCTCAAGTACCATAAAAGTCTCCCCAAAAAGAATTTGCGTTACAAGCTCAGAGGCTTCCGATGGTTCCTTTCTTACTGGAATAAAACTATATACACTTATTGACCCGCTCATATGCTTTAAAATTTAGAGCTGCGAATATACCAAAATATACTAACACTAAAATTTGAGTGGATAAAATTATCGTTATGGTGAGGCTAAATCCATAAATTGTAACTGATTTTGCGCATATTTGTTATTGAAATGTAGAAGGTAGTTTTTTTTAGTAATTTCATTTTTTTTTAAGAAGAGCTTATTCGTTATTTTAATAAGTTGATAATCGGAAATATGAAGACATATATTGAGCGTTTAAAAAAATATTCAGAGGCTGGGTACAGGGTTTTGTTATTTATTGCTGCGGCAGTAATTATTTCTACCCTTATGCCCCGAGAAAAAAAGTTTAAATATGAATATAATAAAGGGGAACCGTGGCGATACGAAATTTTAATTGCTCCCTTCGATTTCAGGATTTTTAAAACCCAAATGGAAGTGCAAAATGAAAAGGACAGTATTTTAAAAAAATTCCGACCTTATTTTGCGTATGATACAGCTGCCGTAAGCCTTGCCAGACAGGAGTTTAAGAGTGCGTTTAGAAACAACCTGTCCACCTATAGGCAAAAGTATCCGTTTTTAAAATTAAAGATAAATAAGCCAGATAGTATTCAGCTAGTGGTGAAGCTTGTTGATACCGCACTAAAACAAATTTATACCAAAGGAGTAATCGAAATACCGGATGAGTATATCGATAAAAAAAATGAATTAGTATTGATGTTGGTACAAGATAATTTGGCCGAGCCCTTTATGGCCAATGAATTTTATACGCTTCGTTCAGCCTATAAATATATTGTAAATGAGTTGGCCAAAGGACTGGCTCATACTACCAACGATTTAGAGGCTGTGGAAAATTTCATTTCAGAATTGCCTATAAATGAATTTTTATTTACAAACATAAATCTGGATGCAAACAGAACGCTGAGCAAAAAGGAGGAAACGCTAAAGAACATGGCTCTTACCAATGGTATGGTGATGGCCGGACAACGGGTGGTTGAAAAAGGAGAAATAATTGACGAGGCGGGGATGAAGAAGTTGGATTCGTACAAAAAGGAATATGAATCCAGGATAGGAACCCTGTCGCAATACAATATCAGGTACGGTGGTCAGGCATTGGTTACCATGTTATTTATGGCTAGTTTATTTCTATTTCTGTATTTTTTCAGAAAAGATGTTTACAGTAAGTTAAAGTATATAACTTTTTTATTGGTTATACTGTGTACAATTATAGTAATGGCCTTTTTATCCCATCGCATTCCCGATGTTTCCATTTACATTATCCCTTTTACTATCTTACCCTTGATAGTAAGGACTTTTATGGACTCACGGCTTGGGTTTTTCTTTAGTGTTATTGCCATTCTTATGGCTTCATTTTTTGCCAGCAACAGTTTTGAATTTATTTTTTTACAGATTCCTGCTTCTATTGCGGCCATATTTAGTTTGTATAAAATGGCACGAAGAGCCCAGATTGTTCGTTCGGCTTTCTTGATATTCCTAACCTATTCGTTGTATTACACAGGTTTGCACCTTTTACAAGATGGTGAAATACAAACCATTAACTATGTGTATTATGTCTATTTTGCTATCAATGCATTGCTGATATTATTATGTTATCCCCTCATATATATATTCGAAAAACTTTTTGGGTTCTTATCGGATGTTACGTTGGTTGAACTATCGGACACAAACCATCCTTTGTTGCGCAAACTGGCCGAGATTGCCCCAGGAACATTCCAACATTCTATTCAGGTAGGCAATTTGGCGCAAGAGGTGGCTTATAAAATTAATGCCAACCCGCTGTTGGTGCGAGCAGGGGCTATGTATCACGATATAGGAAAAACAGCGAACTCCCTGTATTTTACCGAAAATCAAATTTCCGGAATTAATCCTCACGACAGTATGGAGTTTGAAGATAGTGCCAAAGTGGTAATCGATCATATCGAAGGTGGAGTAAAGATTGCGCACAAGCACAAATTACCACAAAAAATAATTGACTTTATATCTACGCACCAAGGCACCACTAAAACAAAATACTTTTATAACTCGTTTGTCAATAAGTATCCCGATAAGGCAGTTATCGATGCTAATTTTTGTTATCCCGGGCCCACACCTTTTACTAAGGAAACGGCAATTTTAATGATGGCCGACTCCATTGAGGCGGCTAGTAGGAGCTTAAAAGTATATTCAGAGGAAGCCATTGAAAAGTTGGTAGAAAGCATCGTGAATACCCAAATAGAGGAAGGGCAGTTTGTGAATGCCCCTATCACCTTTAGAGAAATAACCCAAGCCAAGGCAGTATTTAAAGATAAATTAAAAAATATTTATCATGCCAGAGTTGTTTATCCTGAGCTTAATAAGAAAAAGAAGCAGAGTTAGCAGGCTTGAATTTATACATATAGCTACCATAATGAAAATCACTTGAATAAAAAGTGTTGGTGGAGCGAATCCAATTAAATTAATGGAGGTAGGTAACTATGCCTACCTCCAAATCAAAATTACCACTATTGCGAATGATAATATTTTAAGGATTTTAGCGATTCCAGTTTAAAAAGTATACAGCCTGCAAAACAGATTTGTATCTACTATTCATTGTTCGTGCTTATTTTTTATCTTTGCCCAAAATCCCGGTGCAATGAAACTGCCTAAAGTGAACATACCTCCATATCTAAAAAACAAATACATACTAACTATTGTGGTATTCGGTGTATGGCTCATGTTTTTTGATCAGAATAATCTTTGGGACAAGATGAAACTCAAATCGAGGATTAATCATTTAGAAAAGCAAAAACACCATTACGAGGTTGAGATAGAGCAAAACGAACGTAAACTGAGCGAAATACAAGAAAGCCCGGAAAGTCTCGAAAAATTTGCCCGCGAAGAATACCTCATGAAAAAGAAAAACGAAGATATATTTATTATCGTTGAACCTTAAAGGCGCACGGCCGTGCGTCTCGACAAACTACTAATATAGTATTTTTTATCATGTACAAAGCACTTAGCGCAGCCTATTATATCGGAATGATATTGATACTAGGCGGAATTCTATTACAACTTAACGACATACCTTATGCCTTTATATTTTTGGCAATTGGCCTTATACCTTTTTTGGGGGTGCGATTGTTTAATTTTATAAATGCCAAACCCGAAAATAAGCGATTAAATGCTATTATGGTGGTTAGCGCGTTATTTTTCACAGCTGCGGTTATAGCTATTTATTATAATCGGAGCTATTGGATAATTGGCGTGTTGCTAACCGCGACCCTTGATTTATACGTGAGCTTTCGCAAGTACAAGCGATAGTTTTGAGTCTCGAGTAGAGTGTTTAAAGTTTCTGGCAAAGAGCATGGTGGCGGTATACTGTTTCCTGCCCCAAGACACTCCCTGCTCTTTTTACAATTCGTGATAGTGGGGATATGCGATTTTAGATAGGCGATAGGTGATTTCAGATTGGGTTGCACTATATTTTGGCTGCACCCTCCGCTTTATGCTTTTCTCTTTACGCTCCTTTTGCTACCTAAGATTATAAAAAGCAACAAACACCTTTAGCGTATAGGTATGATCCATCACGCCGCCCAGCTCGCGAACCGAGTGCATGGCCAGCATTGGGTTGCCCATATCAACCGTTCGCATATCTATTTGACCTGTTGATACATTGCCCAAGGTTGACCCCCCTTCCATATCCGATCGGTTGACAAATTTTTGGTAGGGTACGCCAGCCTTTTTACATATAGTCTCAAAAACGGCTCCCGAGTCACCATCCGTGGTATATTTTTGCTTTGCGTTAATCTTAATCACAGGTCCTCCATTTATCATAGGATGCAAAACCGGATCGTGTTTATCAATTAGGTTTGGATGGATGGCGTGTGCCATGTCAGCCGAAATCATAAACGAGTTATAAATGGTTCGATAAAAATCGTCGGGGTTGTTACCCAAAGCAAAATTGATGCGTTGTAAAACATTGTTCAAAACCGGAGAACCTGCTCCCTGCTTGGTAACGCTGCCCACTTCCTCATTGTCGAAGATGCAAAGCATTTGTGTGGTTTGGTCGTTATCCGATTGTAACAAAGCTTTTAAACCGGCATGCGTCATGGCTAGGTTATCCAGTTTGGGCGAACTAATCATCTCATTGTTCAAGCCCATAATGCAACCTTTTTCAAATTCGTAAAGTGTAAGGTCAAAATCGATGATCTCTTCTACATTCACCTTTAATTCCTTAGCCAACAAGCCTATCAGGAAGTTGTCCTTTTCAAAAGTATCGTTAACAATTCCCATTAGCGGGAGCATATCCTTTTGGCGGTTTAATGCAATACCATCGTTTATGGTACGGTTAAGATGGATGGCCAGATTAGGAATGACAAGCAATGGACGATCGAAACTAACAAAAGCAGATTTGGGTCGAAGCGGGTCGTTGCTATTTAAGCTCACCCTACCGGCCATCGAAAGTGGGCGATCCAACCAAGTCATCAATATAGGTCCGCCATATACTTCGGTATTGAGTTTTAGTAGTTTTTTCTCCACCAATATTTCGGGCTGTGGTTTAATCTTAAAGCCCGGCGAATCGCTGTGTGCCGAAATCATTTTGATACCTGTTTCGGGCAATGGTTTATTTCCCACCGAAATAGCAAATACCGCCGAATCATTTTTGGTAACGAAGTACTTTTTGCCTTTCTCCACCTTCCACGTTTCGGTGAGGCTAAGTTCTTGATAACCATTTTTTAGTAGCTCCGTTTTTATGTTGGTCACCACCTGGTAGGGGGATGGACTTTCGTATATAAAATCAATCAGTTCTTGCGCTAATTCTGTTTTGTTATTCATAGTATAATATTTTGAATGCAATGTAATTAATTCAGTAATAAATCAATTAACATTAAAGAAGGAGTTTTGTTGGTATGGAGCCTCAGGTATCGAAAACACATGGGGTAAAGAAAGGAAATTCTTGTGTTTTAATGATGAAGGTATCTATCAATAAAAAGGAGTTTATCTTCGTTGCCGATTTTCATTCCATGACATGTGGATTGACAACTTTTAATCCTGCTATCTTATTAAAATCCCTTGTGTTTCGGGTAATTAAAGTGAAGTCGTGCGTGAGTGCTGTGGCTGCAATAATGGCATCAGGGAGTTTGGTTGCAAAAGCTTTTCTTACTTTAATAGTTTCCTGTATGATGGATTCAGATAAATTGAATACTTGTGAAAGAGAAACGAATTCCTCTAATATTTCAGTTTGTTTTTCAAGGGAACCTGACCAAGACAGAAGTTCCATTCGGGTAATTACAGAAATATTAACATTATTATCGTCCAGCAAATCATTACCTGACGAAGGTAATTTTCCGTCTAAATAATCAATGACGGCATTAGTATCGATTAGATATTTTGCTCCCATTCTTCTCTTGATTGAGTGACTTCCGTTTGAAAATCTACATATTGGGTATCAGTGAGTTTCAATTTTCCTCGTAAACCTGAAATACTCTTCCCCGTGAACTCAGGTATCTCAGAAGATAGTATTATAACCTCCACTTTGCCATCCCTGAAACCTTTGGGTAATTTCATGTTTAAATTACCGTTCTTCACTTCTACTATTTGTCTTATAGCTTGCATAATACGTATGGTTCTAACATCAAAAATAGTTTAAATATTTGCATTTAGCAAGGGCACGATCTTCAGTAACCAGTTATCAGTAATCAGTTTATCAGTAGGTTGATTCATTCCGATTGCAAATGCCGGATACTGGCCACTCCCCTACTCTTTGCCATCAGCTATTAGCTATTAGCCATTAGCTATTAGCCATTAGCTATTAGCCATTAGCTATTAGCCATTAGCTATCTGCCAACCGTTACTCGCTAACAAGCAAATTTTATTATCTTCGTGCATCCATAGAAATTGATAAAAAAAATGCGCGTTTGTATAGCAGAAAAACCAAGTGTTGCGGGTGAAATTGCCAAAGTGCTTGGTGCCTCAAGCCGAAAAGATGGTTATTACGAAGGTAATGGATATCAGGTTACCTGGACTTTTGGCCATTTGTGCACACTCAAAGAACCCCACGACTATCTACCTGAGTGGAAGCGCTGGAACTTGGGAACATTGCCCGTGATTCCTTCGCAATTTGGTATTAAGCTTATTTCCAATAAGGGTGTCGAAAAACAGTTTGCCGTAATTAAACGATTGGTGCAAGCCGCAACTGAAGTTATTAATTGTGGTGATGCCGGACAAGAGGGAGAAGTGATTCAACGTTGGGTGCTCCAAAAGGCAGGATGCAAGGTAAAAATAAAACGTCTTTGGATTTCCTCGCTCACCGAAGAGGCTATACGCGAAGGTTTTCAGAAGCTGCAGGACAGCGATAAATTTAATCCTTTGTATGCCGCAGGTAGCTCGCGCGCCATTGGGGATTGGCTTTTGGGGATAAACGCCACCCGATTATTTACCATTAAATATAGCCAACCCGGAACAGTGTTGTCCGTAGGCAGGGTTCAAACACCCACTTTGTCGCTTATCGTTGACCGATACCTGGAAATAGAAAACTTTGTACCTGAAGCCTATTGGGAATTGAAAACGGTGTACAAGGAAGTAACTTTTAATTCGACTCAGGGTAAATTTTCGAGTAAAGAAGAGGGCAGTGCGGCTTTAGCGCTTATTAAAGACAAGCCCTTTGAGGTAACCGACTTTAACCGGAAGCCCGGGAAAGAATCTCCGCCACGATTGTTCGATCTTACCTCGTTGCAGGTGGAATGTAACCGAAAGTTCGGCCTGTCGGCAGATGAAACACTAAAAGGTATTCAATCGCTTTACGAAAAAAAGCTGACTACCTATCCGCGCGTGGATACCACCTATTTAACTAATGACATTTACCCCAAGATTGAAGGCATATTAAAAGGGCTTACCCAATACCAAAGCCTCACAGAACCTTTATTACGTGCAAAAATACGCAAGTCGAAAAAAGTGTTCGACGATAAAAAAGTGACGGATCACCATGCGATTATCCCTACCGGGGTAACAGCCCCCGAAAGCTTGTCGCGAGACGAAAAAATTATCTACGATGCGGTAACCCGCAGGTTTATTGCCAACTTTTATCCCGATTGCGAAATATCTACCACCACCATTTTGGGTAAGGTAGAAGATGTGAATTTTAAGACTTCAGGCAAACAGGTTTTAAAGGAAAACTGGCGGGTTGTGTACAAAGGGGTAGCCGGAAAAAAGGACAACCAAGAAAATATATTGCCTGAGTTTGTGAAAGGTGAAACTGGTCCACACGAGCCAGATTTTCAGGAGAAGGAAACCCAACCACCAAAATACTATACCGAAGCTACCTTACTACGAGCCATGGAAACGGCAGGCAAACAAGTAGATGATGAGAAGCTGCGCGAAGCGATGAAAGAAAACGGTATTGGCCGGCCTTCTACACGTGCCAATATCATTGAAACCCTGTATAAACGGAAGTACATTTATAACATTCGTAAAAATGTGTTGCCAACTACCATGGGCGTTAAGCTAATGGAGTTTATATCCAACGACTTGCTTAAATCGGCGGAACTCACGGGTATTTGGGAGCAAAAACTACGGCAGATTGAAACCGGAAAATATAAAGTATCCGATTTTATGGACGAGCTCAAGCAAATGGTTTCCGACCTTGTTTTTCAGGTACGCAATGATTACTCAAAGGGTAAAATTGTTATTGAAGAAAATGATGACAAAGAGGTTAAGACAAAAACCTTACCTAAAGAAAAGACTAAAGCCGATAAAGAGCTAACCTGTCCGCGCTGTGGCCAGGGCACTATGATTAAGGGAAAAACCGCCTGGGGCTGTTCGGCTTATGCAACGGGTTGTAAAACACTGATTCCCTTTGAATATCTGGGTAAAAAACTAACAGAAAAGCAAATATCGGCACTTATTCTAAAAGGTAAATCCCCGGTGATAAAAGGATTTATGTTAGAAGGGAACAAAGTGGACGGTCAGCTAAATTTTGCAGATGATTATACTTTGCAATTACAGCAGCAAGAAACAGAACAAAAAGCAGCCCAAACACAACAGGAGTTAACCTGTCCAAAATGTAAACAAGGGCATTTGATGCAGGGAAATTCTGCCTGGGGATGTTCCAACTATAAAAATGGTTGTAAGCTACGTGTACCCTTTGAGTTTTTGAAAAACACAATC
>JAGXIO010000231.1 GCA_024635555.1 Saccharicrinis sp. | reverse complement strand
TAATAGACATTAGACTTATTTACAAACGCCATAATATCAGCGTGTTATAGGAAATTACACAACTAAGTAAACAATCTAATATTCAAACAGTTACAAAAAAATAACGAAGTGTTGAACGAGATAAAGTCAAAAATCAAGATTTAAATGGCCAATGGGATTTTTAGTTCAGAACATGCTACCTCTTTTTAAATATTGGATAAACCAATATATAAATATGTATTTTTATTATGTTTGAGGAATAAGCATATCATCAAGACGGAAGAATTCATTATTTAACAGTCCCATTATATTTACCCTTCCACTTCCATCAAACTCAAGAAGGTCAAATAGAGTCGAATCCGTTTCCGCTTCAGAATAGCCAAGAATATCGTTATGAACTTCTTGGGCTTTATGAGAAAAAGGACTAACAAAAAGGATTAGAACAATAATTAACCTTAAAGAACGAGCCATTTTAAGGTTTTAATCACTTGATTTTTCAGACTTCACAATTTTAATGATAAACATCTGACGCGTTTCATTATCAGCAATTCCTGGAACAAGAATAGCATCATTAGTTCTATTCCATCTTGGAGATGGATCAATACGAATATCCCCTACGTACTTACCTTTTTTAATCCCTTCACTACGTGCAAAAACCCCATCACTTAGTCTTAGTACTGAGAAATGGTTTTCCAAACCACCTTTATAACCATTTACAAACCAGTTTCCATCAGGAGAAAGAGAAATATCACCTTCAGGTTGTGGAAATATTTCTGGATTGCCTAATTGACCTATGATTTTTTTGGCTTCAACATCATATAATACCTGTATATTTTTACCCGTTGAGTCGATAGCACTTCCAATCATATTATTACCCTCAGCCCATTCTGGATGTCCTCCAATAAAAGTTGAATGCGAAGTCAACCCAGTGCCATCTGCATTTATTGTAAAAGGAACATTCACTATATCATTTTTTTCGTTATTCTTATCATCCCATCCGGCTCTGGCAAAGAAATAAACCTTGTTAGCATCTCTATTCCAAAGGGTGTGATTTATAAATAGTCCAGTATGATTTAATTCGGGATTAAGCTCTTTAATCTTTTCTTCAATTTGAAAATAGGAAACCAATAATCGTTCATTCCCTGTTTTTATATCAACAATAAAAATACCGTCATTCTTTGGAGCAACCTCATCAATAGACCAATCTAAAGCACCAGGATACCCCGTTACGGAGCGGAGTCTTGCCATACGACCGTAGTTAATCCCAAGCCAAGAAGTACCATCTGGAGCCACACCTCCATTTCCAATTGCTATACTATCATACCGATATTCTTTGATGCGCTTTTGCTCTTTTATATCATAAAGCACAGTAAAAACTTTACCTGTTTCTATATCTTTATCATTAAAAAAGAACTGTGTTTCAGGTGCCAATGGGTTCCAATAAAACATAGTTCCTTGCTGTGGATTCCAAGCATAAGTTTTATCAATTCTTATAATTTCATTTTTGTTATAAGTATCTACAAGTATCACCGTTGCTGCCTCATCAGCATAAGGCATACGGCTAATTGTATCTATTTCCATTCCTAAAACATATTGCCCACTAGCATTCCAAGGAATTGTTTGACATTGACCGATATATCCAAAAAAATGATGCTTAGCACCAGTGGTTAGCTGTTCTATCTTTAATTCAAATGAATCGATCTTCGACTTCTTCTCCACTGAACAAGACAGTATAATTGAACTATAAAATATTAAACTGAGACACAATCTCCAACCGTAATAGAAATAAGTATCCGATTTGATATTTGTGGATTGTTTCTTGGGTAGGTAGTTAAATAACTTCATCTTTTTCATTTAATAAATCGTGAATAATTGTACTATGGCATACATCCAAAAGGATATCATCATGTGTTAAAATTACGTAATAGCCTTTATTTAAGTAATCAACCACTTTTTTATTAGAAGCAATGTTATTAAGTTCAATCTGACGAACACGAATAAACTCAGATTTAAGCGTTTCGATTTGTCTTAATATAGCTTGACTTGACATCATTTATTATGCGTTTTGTGGCACTTATTTCAATACGTGGTATAAAAATTATATTTTTATTATGTAAATGTACCCCGTTTAATAGCGTTTATTACAACAGGGGTGGTTTGACAAGCGCATATGGACTTATATTAAAGCTTTAAAGATAACTTTTTATTTAAAACAAAAAAGCGCTGCTGAGGCAACGCTTTTATATTCCGTATAATTAAATATAGCTTGCCATATGTGTAAGCTATTTTGAATAGTTTCAGTTGAATTTTATGGCGATGTACTAAAAGTTCATTTCACCTTCGGCATATTGTTTTACCATCGACATTACTGCTTTTGAGCAACCTTCGGCACCTCCCTGATAGGAGAAAACCAGATTATATACCTTTGATTTACGGCAAACAAACTCGAAGGATTGATACATTTTACCACTATCATAATTACTTGCCATCATTTTATCTCCGTCGTAAAGTTGCATAATTACTTTTTCGGAGTTACCTAAACCATCGGTAGTATTAAATTTGTAATGGGTTCTGCTGTTTAGTATTACGCTAAACTTAATGTAACCTGTTTTTGTGTCTTTACTTACATTTGTCAGATCTACATTAAAATCCTTCATATATTGCGAATCGCCCATTTCTTTTAGAGCCTTCTTAAGTAAATCGTCGCCACACTGTGCATCAATTGTTGTATAAACAACCGAAACCAGGAGTAGAGCTATAGCTAATATTTTTTTCATCTCATTAAAATTATTTGTTCTTATTGGTATTCGATGGAACTCGTCATTGAAATCACTGTTCTATTGAAGCGAGAGCTCCCATGTCTCGTTTCATGTGTGTTAATTTTATATTCAAAATTCTTTTCTACAGGAGCTTTAATCCCTTCAATCATTGTATTTATAAAACAATGAAATCTCTTAAACTACTTATTTCTGCAATAATATTATCCACTTGTTCAGGGGTAATTTCAACGTGGCTAATTTCGTCTTGCACTATTATTAGGGTGCCATCGCGTTCAATCCTCTTAGGCTCGCCAAATTCCGTAGTAATTTTTACACCGGCATAGGCTTGTTTAACCTGCTCCATGCGTGTTACCATTTCGGCAAAGTTCTTATCGTGGCTATAGTTCCCCAAAATAATCAACAATATGTCGATGATATCTTTTTGCTCGCCAATACGATTGATGAGCTCAGGATTCCTAGTTTCCTTAATCACACTATTAGCAATGTAAAGGCCTTCCACCCAGGCACCGGTAACAATTAGCGTGCTCACGTGGCTACGATTTTGGCTGCGTAGGTAGGCGTCCATCTTATTAAAACTACTTACGGATACTTCCATCAAGGAATCGAGGTTGCTGCTGTTGCTGGCCATCCTTTTAAGTGCGGCAAAGTCAAAGAATTGTCCCACTTTAATCCCTTCGGCCAGTTCTTTTACTGACAATAGGTACGAAACTACAATAGTACTTTTGTCGAAGGTATTAATATATCCCAAATCAGCACTAAAAACGCCGAGGTTTAAGGCTCGTTTAAAGCTCGTATTATAATCACCGACCTTGTCTGGATTGTTGAGGATTTTTTGTGAAAAATCCACACCCGATTTTTTAATGAGGGATGCCATTTCAACCGGAGAGGAAATGTTTTGAATTACCTCACCAATAATATCTTCGGAGAGTTGCAGTGGTGCGTTTTCGTTAATGGCCGAATCCGACAAAGAAAAGTCGCTGCCATCTGTTTTATCTTTACTAGAATTTCCGGCACACGCCGAAAATAGTAATATTACACTTAGTATAGCTGTACAATTAAATAATTTTCTTAACATATTATAGGTTGTTTAAATGTTGAAACTGTTGATTTATACTACAATCAGAACAAAAGGTTACTTTTTAGTTGGTTTTAATTCTCCAAAAAATTTAAATGACTTACGTAAAAGGTCAAAATACAGCACAGCATATAGCAAAAGGGTAAAAATCCAAACCATTGAGATATTAAACCATAAGGTTTCGAAATAGGTACCGGCAAAGTGTTTTTTAGGTGCGAAAAAATGGGTTCGGAATTGCAACGCATATTCCGGTTCGGGCATTTGGTAAATAGGATCCACGTTTTGAATAAGCTTATCGCCCTGGCGGAGTATTTTATTTTTTTCGAAAACCTTGCGTACAATATCGTTTATACTCTCGTTGAAGTGTTTGTTTTTTACTTCGGTGAATTGCTCTTTGCCGTATTTATCCATAGCTAGGTTTATCATCCGCTCCTTTTTGGCGGATGCTACTACAAAGCTATTGCTATAATGTTCCTTTAGCTGATTGATATGCTGAGCCACGGAAATAGCCACCGAAGTATTAAAATTCTCAGTATTTAAACTGTCTATTGAGACAAAAGGAATGTCACTAACTCTTCTGCTTTCTTTTGAAAGTTCATTCCTGAGCAAGGCTAAATCCTGTTTGTAAGTTTTTTCGTCCTGTTTAGGATTGCTGCTTGTAACATAATCTATAGATTCATCCAAAATGCTTTCTAACTCCTGAAAGTAATATACGGCTTTAAAATCACTGGCACTTTCCTGCTGTTCTACATCGAAAAACAGTTTTTTAAACTTGTTGTTTTTGTATTGCTCTACAATAAGCCCTTCGTATATCCACCGCGAAGGCATCAGCTCGGCTATCCAAGGCACTTTATCGGCACTAGCTACGTCGCGGTTTAACTTATCAAAGGTAAACATGGCTCCTCCTAATACCATTTGAGGTATCATTACTAAAGGTATGAGGATGTATATGGTAACAATAGAATTAAAGGAAGCCGACAGGATGAGTCCTAAAATATTGGCAAATGCGGCTACCGAGAACAAGGCTAGCCAAAAATCGAAATACATACCCTTGATACCCAAAACTGAGTTTGCAACGCCCACAAAAAGAGCCATTTGTAAAGCCGAAATGGTAAATAGGATAAGGATTTTGGAAATGAGATAACTGGAGCGCGATAGATTAAGAAACGATTCGCGCTTGAGTATTTTTGCATCTTTAAATATTTCCTCGGCACTCACTATCAATCCAAAAAATAGGGCTACTACAATACCCATAAAAATATAAGGCGCAATGTTTTCGTTATCTCTAAAAATATAGGTGTTTGAATCTGGATCTACAATATATCGTATCAAAAAGGCCAAAATAAAACCTAAAACAGGGGCTTCGAGTATGTTAAGCAGTATGTATTGCTTATTGGCTACTTTAGCAAAAAAATCGCGCTGGGTATAAATTTGAAACTGCTTTATCCACCTTGGGATATTCAATGATTTTGGTGGTTCTGTATTTACTTCTGTTACCTCAGGTATTTGTATGTTTTTGTTGTAATAATCATTCCAAATTTCGGGTTTAGTTTTACGGCTATTGGTATAATTGCCGTACTCATCCAATACATTGGCATCAATAATATTAAATACCATTTCGGGGTTCAGGTTACCACATTGTGGACATTCGCCCTGATCGGCATTAATTTGCTCGTCGAGCTGTTTAAAATAGATAAGCGATTCGCTGGGGTTACCATAGTAAACCGGATATCCGCCGGTATCCAGAATAAACATTTTATCGAACATCTTGTAGATGTCGGATGATGGTTGATGAATAACCACAAATATGAGTTTGCCTTTTAGGGTGAGCTCTCGGAGTAGGTTCATCACATTTTCGGAGTCGCGCGAGGATAGGCCGGAAGTAGGCTCATCGACAAACAAAATAGCGGGTTCGCGGATAAGCTCCAGCGCAATATTTAAACGCTTACGCTGTCCTCCGCTAATCATTTTATTAAGAGGCGATCCCACTTTTAGGTTTCGGCGCTCAAACAGTCCCAAACTTTGAAGCGTATCGTTCACCATTACAGTGATTTCTTCTTCACTTTTATCCTTAAAGCAAAGCTTGGCATTGTAATAAAGGTTTTCGAAAACGGTAAGTTCTTCAATCAATAAATCGTCCTGGGGTATGAGTCCGATAACCCCCTCGAGCTTTTCATTTTCGGCATGAAGATCAATACCGTTGATACGAACTTGACCGGTGCTGGGTTTCTCAGTGCCCGAAAGTACATTGAGCAAGGTAGTTTTTCCTGCACCGCTAGCTCCCATAATGCCCACCAAGCGACCATGCTCCTCGGCCAGGTTGACATCGCGGAGTCCTATACCCCCATTTTTAAAGGTGAAGCCTAATTTATCGACAACATAGGATATTTTTGCCGTTGACTCATCGCTCATAAAGCGACTAACCACATCGGTGTAATAGATGGGTGTGCCTACCGGAAATTTAAGAAAACTGCCTTTGGGGAAAAGGTATATCCTCCGCTGGTTTAAAGCCAGTCCGTTTAAAAAAATCTCTTGTGTTCCTGTATATCTTAGAAAGTATAAATCGGCACTTTTTACTCTTAAAATAAGCACGCTGCCTTGCAACTTGCCTGTTGTGATGTGTTCGCGTTTAAGCCCTACATTTTCATCTGAATCGATAACCATGAGGCTCTCGAAATCGAGTTGTTCAAGGTTATTGTTGACCACAAAAGCTTCTATGTTCTTTTTTTCGTCTTGGGGTAGGCGAAACACATCGGCTGCGGTGTTTATAATGGCCATGCGCTGGTCGGTAAAACGTCTGTCGGCATTTATTAGCTCGTACATCCTTACCAGCACAACCACTTTTTGCTCCTTGTTGAGCTGTTTGTTAATTTTTTTACAGATTCCTATTATGCGCACAGAATCCTTCATGGAGGTAAGTTTTACCTTACCATCTTCGGCATCCTCATTTCCTTTTTTATCTTCAGAGTGATTCCGAAACAGGGCAAAATATTCCTCTGCAGCTTCAGCACTAAGCTGGGCTTTCAAAAAACTTTTTACATACTCTAATTCCGTGTCCCGCACGCCACCATCTTGCTTGGCTATGAGGCCAAACAGTTGCATTAGGGCTTTTAATATTTCTTCACTCATTTATAATAAGTATCAAGATGTAAGAATCAACCTGCTTGATTATAGACAGGCTTATTTATCCGAATTTAGCACTTAATCGCTATAAGGTACGTATTCAAAAGGTATTTCAACAATATCGGCATACTCTTCGCCGGCTTCAAGCATATCTTCCTCTTCCTCGTGGTAGTGCCAAATAATTTTTACTTTTTTTCCACTTTCTACAATTTCTTCGAATTTTAAAAGGATGTCCAAAATAATTTTCGAGGAGGCGGTATTAAAGTATTCCAGTTTAAAATCAAATTCTGTTTTTTCGTTTGGGTCTTCGGCATATCCGTCTATCCAATCCAAAATGGCCTGGTAAAATAAATTTACATCTTCGGGCAGGGAGCGTCCAGAGAGTTCAAATTTACCCTTGCTTTTATCGAGGATTACGTTAGGAGTATCGTCTGTTCCCTGAATATTAATAACTTCCATGGCTATTATTTTAATATATTAATTACTTATTTTCGTTTTATTGTAGATGTTAAGATAAAGAAGGAAACTTGATCGTTCAATTCTTTAAACTGGTATCTAAGTTCGGCACCTGTTTTTTTAGCAATATCGATAAGTCCTAATCCAGCACCGCCTTTGTCGGAAAATTTTCCTTCGCGCATTTGGGTTTTGTAGAGATCAGAAAGTCCTTTTTTATCTAAGGAGTTAACCTGTTCCAGGTTTCGTGTAAGGCCTTCTACTTTATCGTTTTTAATTACGTTGCCGGTAATGATATTGTAGCTTTCCTCGCCTTTGCTCACCATCACAATTCCTCTTCGTTCCTCGCCTTCTTCGTCTATCATCGAATCGGCGTGTTTGCTAATGTTTTGCAAACATTCTACCATTACATTAAATACCTTGCGTTGAACTGCATTGGATTCTTCATTTTTAGCGAGGTTTTTCTCGGTAAGGGAGGTAAAGGTTTTTGTTATTTCTTGGGTTACTTCACCCTCATATACCAAACTTATCTCGTTTGTTTTCATAGTCTGGTAAAGCTGGTAGGCAAAATCCAGGAAGCTATGGCTGTCAATAGTTTTCTCCATTTTCAAAATTATTTAAATCATTTACAATTCTATTCCAATCAGCAATACGTCATCTACTTGCTTTTCGTTACCCATCCATCGGTAAAAATCTTCCGAAAAATATTTTTCGAAATGTGCTATGGTAAGCCCCTCTCTTTCGGTAAGGACTTCCCTTATTCGTTTGGATTGGTATTTACGTCGATTTTCGCCGCCGATTTGATCGGGCAGTCCGTCGGAAAAGATAAATATTTTATCGCCATTTTGATACGGAATGACGTTATTTTCGAAATCTTTTTCCGTTTTATTCAATAAAGGCTTTCCACCAATACCTTTGCGGCTTCCTTTATATTCTGTCAGCTCGCCATTGCGGAGCAAATATAATGGGTTATGCGCACCTGCAAACTGAATTACCTTTTTTTCTTTATCTATTTTACAAAGTGCCAAATCCATTCCGTCGCGCCCGTTATTCCCTTCTTCGTATTGTTTTAGGGTGGTGCGCACACCTTCGTGCAACAGATCCAGTATTTTGGCAGCTCCAAAGTTATTATCGAGGTTTATAATGTTATTTAAAAGAAAATATCCAATAAACGACAACAATGCACCCGGAACTCCGTGTCCTGTGCAGTCTACGGCAGCCACATAAAATGTTTCATCTTTTTGAACAAACCAGGGAAAATCTCCACTAACCACATCCTTTGGGCGATAAAATATGAATGAACGGGGAAAATGATGCTGAATAAAAGAAGTATCGGGGAGTATCGAAGTTTGTATCCTTTGTGCATAGTTGATGCTGTCCGAAATCTTTTTATTTTTCTCTTTAATTTCTTGTTCTATCTTTTTTAGCTCCGTCATATCGTGGGCTACAAAAAGAATGGATTCCAGTTGCTTGCTGTCATCAAATTCTGGGATGGCCTTTATTTCCATTACCCGTTCGCCATGTGGGGTATTGATAACAACTTCATCGATAATCTGTTCCTGAACGTCTTTAATTTTATGGAGCACTTGGTTAACAAATTCGAGAAAACGCTCGTCAATCTCCAATTCATTAATTCTTTTTTTGGTTATTTCGCTTACATTTAACCCAATAAATTTAGATACAACAGGGTTGGCATACACCAATTTACCCGTTGTGTTGATACGCAATATCATATCGGGCGAATTTTCGGAAAGAGATTGCATCCTACTTTTCATGCGCTGCTCTTTTTCCATCATGAAGCGCTCGGTGATGTCTTGTGTGTTAAAAATTATACCCTTTATGGCCGGATCATGCAAAAGATTTTTACCCTTCGTTTCGAGGTAAAGTCTTTCGCCAGATTTTTTCAGATAGGCATATTGCGCCTCACTTTCGCCACCGGGTGTTTGAAGTAGATATTTAAACAGCGTGTCGATGGCTTTGTAGCCCTTGGGTGTCATCAAATCGGGATCCATACCTATAATATCGTCGCCATCCTTATATCCTAAAATGCGTTTTACCGATGGACTTTCAAAGACCAATCGCTGGTTGGCATCATAAATCGAAATGAACTCCGAGGCATTTGTTAGAAGGGCTACCATGCGCTTATGTCCGTTTTCGACTTCCTGCACCTTTGTTTCTAAAAGCTCGTTCGACTGCTCCAGTTCCTCCTGGGCAATCATCATTTCGCGGGCATTTTGCTTTAGTGTTTCCTGATTTTGTGTAAGTGCCTGAGTCATTTGTTGCGACTCGCGTAATAGCACTTCGGTTTGGGCATTAATTTTTTGGGCATAAATGGTACGTCCAATCATGGAGCCAAGCTCTTGTGCAAAGCTAATTTTATATGCCGGCAAACTAGGGTGCAAAAAGGCTATCTCCAGAATGCCTTGCAACTCATCCTCCTGCATCAAGGGCAATATAATTAAGCTTTTGGGTTTGGCATCGTTAATTAATCCCGAAGTGACGGTAAAATAATCGTCGGGTATTTCGGTGCGGTAAATCATGGCCTTTTCAAAGGCTACCTGGCCCACCAATCCACGGCCAATTTGATACTCTTGATTCACAAAACGTTGTCGGTTAAAAGCGTAACTGGCCCTGTTCACTAGTTTATCGTTTTGCAACAGATAAAAAGCGCCCTGAACGCCTCCGACGTAATTTATGATGGCCTTCAGAATTTCTATGGAAAGCTTGTCGAGATTTCTGTAGGTACGTAGTATATCGTTAATAAGCTCTTTGCCTTGGGTAGCCCACTTCAATTCTTCTTCCTTTTTGTTGATTCCTTCTAAATCACGGGCAAGTTGCAGTAAAGGAGAATCGGTTTGTTGGAGGCTTTCTATCTTATCGTAATCGCCGTTGCGTATGATTTGGGCTACCTGTACGTTGCTCTGCAATTGTTCTTTTAATTCATTGATTTTTTGGTTTTCACGGCTTTTAATTTTGCGCACATAATTTAACGTCACAATGCTGCCGGCCCAAGTGCTAGCAATGAGCACATCCACAAACCAAACCAAAACACTGGAATGTATTTTCAGGATAGTAGCCATGGAAAAGGGTAAATCCTTAAAATCGGCAAATCCTGCCCAAGCCATCAGGTAAACAAGGATAACAAAAACCGCCAAAAAAAACTGTTCCTGCTCCCCTATCCAGGATAGGTTGAGGTATTCCTTTATATATCTTTTCGTCCTTTTTACAGGCATAGCGTTTATTATCTTTGACAGTTTAAACCTAAATTGTATTGAATATTATTGTTCTTATAACAAGCAGCTTATCTTTATCTTAAAAATTCATAACATTTACAATGCTTTCGCTCAGTTTGCTCCAATGATTTTGCATATCCACTTGGGCAAAGCTAGCTATTTCAATTAATCCGATGCAATTATCATCCTTAACTAAGGGTAACAAATAGATATGGCTGGGTTTTGATTGTCCCGATGCCGATTCTATATTGAAATAATCTTCAGGCACATCCGCTAGAAGCCTATATTTTTTATCGGCTGCAGCCTGTCCATTCAATCCTTCGCCGGCAACAAAATCGCCGGGAAATATATCTACTGCTAACCCGTAGGTGGCTTTTACGGTAAATTTTTCAGAAGGTTTGTCATAAAAGTAACAAACAGCCAATCCTACCTCATAAACAGTGGATAAATTTTTTAAGAGCCTATTGGCAAAGCTCTTATCGTCGCCACTTTCTTTTAGTCCGGCCAGAATTTGTTGTGACACCTTATCTATCTCATCTTTGTTGCCATCCTTATTTTGCTCATCCCTAAGCAATGTTATCGTTTTTTGTAGACGCATAATTTCTTGCTTACTTTCATCTTGCGTCTTCCTAAGCTGCATCTGTAATGCGTATTTTTCCTTATTCCTTTCCCTGATAAATCGATCGAAAACATATACAATAGCTAAAAATAATCCAAACGAGATAAATTCGAAGACAAAATATTTAGAGTCTAACACCACATTGCCCACAAAAAAATATTTTGTTAGGGCCAGTAAAAAGGCTCCGGTGGCTAAGCTATATAATAGGTATATCTCGTTTTTTTTCATGACTAAAAACTAAAGGCTGTTTAAAAAATCAGTAATCCCCTGTGGCGACAATAGTTTGTTGGGTTTAAAAAGTTGTAATGAAGCATTGGGCATGGTTTGCACATCGCACGTTGCGGGATCCTGTATTATGGTATAACCATTTCTAACATGTACTTCCCTCATGCCCATAGCACCATCTTTATTTGCACCTGTAAGTATTATACCCACCATTTTTTCGCGGAAGGATGTGGCTGCCGACATGAAGGTATGATCGATAGAGGGGCGCGAGTGATTATACACTTCCTCGGTTGACAAACTTATGGTGGCATCTATTTCGATAAACATATGGTAATTTGATGGAGCCAGATACACCTTGCCGCCTTCTATGTTTTCTTTGTCAAAAGGTTCTATTACAGGTAAGTTCGATTTTAAACGCAAACCCTCCACCAAGCCCGAGCGAATGTGCTTTAGCCTATGCATGCAAATAACAATGGGGTATTTAAAATCCGGATTAATATTCGACAGTATCTTGGATACCACCGAAAAGCTTCCGGCCGAACCTCCCATTACAATGGCTTTATACTTTACGGCTGTATTTTGTTGCATCGCTAAAATTATAATACCTGATAAATTTGTTCGCTGTTATCAAACAACTCAAATAAAAGTTCGTTCTCTTTGCTTATCTGTTCTTTTATACCTAGCACCATAAAGACTCCTTTACCCAGACACTGGTGCAAATATTTTTCGGACTGGCATTGCATTTTACCGTTATAATAAAGCATTCTATTGCGGAACAAGGTACATGCTATTTGTTGGTTAGGAATGCAATTGAAGTAATTATCATTTAAAAAGGCTACGTTTTGCATTAGTCCTTCATCTATTACAGCATATGCATTGTCTTCAGTAAAAAAGTCTTCGAATTTGCTATGAAGTTCGAGCCGCTTAAAATTACTTTTGTGGATTTCGATATTTTTAAGGCTTATTTTGCCCTGCTTTAATTCTTCTATCCGTTGACAACTTTGTATGTTGCAGAATATTTTTGCTTTATGGGTCAATTTCTCCTCTTCCAAAATAATAAGCAAGGAATACAATTCCTCAGCGGACACTAATTCGGGAAACCAAAAGGAAAGATTATCGCCTAAGGCAGGCAATATTTTTGTACGTAAGGAGCGCCAGAAAGAAGGGTCGCGAAATAATTCATCTTCGGCTACTGGAAAAAAATAGCAAAAGTCCTGAGTCACCTTACCGGTTTGGATATCTTCCAAAAAAGTTTCGGTCTTTTTAATTTTTAGAGTACAGTAAATTAGAGCCAATCTACGCCTAAGAAATGAAAACGCATAATTGGTGTAGTCCAATTTAAGCTTAAGCGACAAAGCAGCGGTAATTTCCTTTATATCGTTTATAGTTGGGCCAATAGCCATGATTACTTATACGTTAAATGAAAGGTCTTATTTTTAGTGTACACCATGCCATTTTTTACAAAATGTGTTTTTACGAAACCGTGCAAGCCCTCGTGCGAACCTAAGATGAGTACCCCGTTATCGTATAATTTATCAAAAAACTTGCGCACAATTTTAACTTGTAATTCAGGATTAAAATAAATCAATACGTTACGACAAAAAATGATATCGAATTTTTGATAAAATGGCATTTCCTCGGCCACCAAATCGTGCTTTACAAATTTAGGTATATCTGTTAAAAAGTTTTTCGCCTTCATTTTATCGCTTTCCTTATCTATATCGAAATAATATTCAAATGGATTGGCATTTGGCTTTATTTTACTCATCAACTGATTATACGTATCAATGTATTGGGCATTGAATCGGAAAGGATATTCACCATCTTTAGCAGTTTTTACCACCCAGTTGTTAATGTCAGATGCCACCACGTTTGCCTTATCAAGCATATCAAGCTCATTTAATAAAATAAGATTTGAATACACCTCTTGACCGGTTGAACAGCCTGCATGCCAAACGTTTATATTTTTTTTTGATTTTAGCTTTGGCATCACATTGGTATACAAATATTCCCAAACATCCTGGTTACGGAACAGTTCGGTAGTATTAACCGTGATATCGTTCACCAGGCGTTCCACAAAATCGGCATCGGCAGTTGCCTTTGCCAATAATTCGTTCAGGTTTAACCCACTTTCCTGGATTATTCTATGGATACGCCTTTGTATGGAGTTATCCGAATAGTCACAAAAATCGTAGGGGGTCTGCTTACTTAACTCCTGTAAGAATTCCTTATGTGTTATATTTATCACTTATCTCGCTTTTTAAAAAATGGTAGCACTCGCGCCTCATCAAAACAACTCCACTTCTACATTTTGTATAAACGCTGTATAGGATCTATCCTCGCCAACCTGTGCTTCGGAGAGCAAAAAGAGGACGGATATATCATCGCCAAATTTATTTTTTATTGGCACTTCTTTTCTTTCTCCCACTTTTTTGGCTTCGCCGCTGGTAACATAGGATTTAACAAAAGCGTCCTTTTTTGCTGTTTCAGCAGAAAAGAGCATAGATATGTGCTGCCCCAACACTTCGCTGCGTTCGTAGCCCCAAAGCCCTTCGGCGGCTGCATTAAAAAATTCCAGCACACCTTCTTTGTTGATGGTAATAATGGCATCGAGCGCTCCTTCAAGGGTTTTCTCGTTCCTAATTTTAACGGCCTCAATTTCCTTGAACTGCTCTTTCATTTCGTTACGTGCCTGTTCCAGCAATTTACCCAGTTCGTCTTTGGAGCTCTTCATCTGCTCTTCCATAAAAACCTGATCGGTAATATCGTTCTCCATGCTCAATATCTTTATAATATTGCCTTGGTTGTCGATAACCGGGGTATAAGTCGACAATAAAAATATCTCGTCCCCAAGTTTTGTTCTTCGTCGTACTCTACCTTTAAAGCTTAGTCCTTTTTGCAGGTCCGTCAATATTTTATTTACCTCTTCTGTTTCGTCATGAAAGGAAAATATCTTAATATTTTGGCCTTCTATTTCGACAGGCTGATATTTAAAGGCTTTTAAAAATAGTTGATTAACCGAAATAAGGGTACCGTCGGTTTCGAACTCGCAACTGATAGCTGAGTTGTCAATGGCCTCCAAAATACCTTTGCGTTCCACCTCACGTCTATCCGATTCCTCTTGTGTGGCTTGCATTTCCTCCAAGTTTTGACGCAATTCCTCTTCCTGCTGCGACATTTTTTCGGCCTGTATCTGCGTTTCGTGTAACAGCTTTGTAGTTTGTATATTTATCTGAACCGTGGATATTGTGGTGGCAATACTCTCGGCCGTTTTTTCCACAAATTCAATTTCATAAGGCTCAAACTCGCTAAATGATGCCAATTCTATGACGCCATAAATCTCGTTGTTTACTTTTAAAGGTACTATTAGAATAGCCTTAGGATTTGCTTGTCCCAGTCCTGAGGTAATGGTTATATATTCGTTGGGAACGTCGGTGATATAAATCGTTTGCTTTTCTATGGCACAGCGTCCAATAAGGCCTTCGTCGGATTTAATTTGTTTGTCGGCAAATTTTTTTCTGTCGAAGGCAATACTAGCCGTCAAATCGAAGTACTTCTCGTTTTTATGGGTGTTGAGCAAGAAAAAGCCACCTTGGTTAATTTTTAAATAATTAACCATGTAGCTGATAATGTTGTAGGACAGTTCTTCTATATTATCATTGTTTTTGCGCAGTATCTCGGCAAATTGGGCTAATCCTTGAGTAACCCAGGTTCTTTGTTCTTCCAGAACCCGTGCTTGTTCCTGATTATTTTTATTTTTGATCAGATAGTCGCGCAACTTATATAGCGATTTGCTCAGGGGATCTTTTTCATGTACATCAATGATAAGGGTATCCAGATTGTCCTGCCTTAAATTGTTGATGAATTTTAAAACCGTACTCGATTTTTCCGCTTCGGTTTTGATAAACTTGCGCTGATTGCGTATAGTGCCGGCAAAGCTCTGAGCCATAAAATATCCTATCGTACCTGTTAACACGGGCAACAAAATCAGTACCCACATGCCGGGGAACAAATAGAACATATCGGCGATGGTTCTGTTGGATTGCGCAAACACTTGCGAATTTAAATTAATTAAAACCACAAATACCAAAATCAGCAGTCCAAGCAGGATTCCTCCAAAGGTATATCTTCCTATAATGCGCGATAATTGAATTTTTTTCACAACGATTGTATTAAAATAGTTCAATATAAAAAATCACAGACGAGGCTATGTTACTTTGTAAGTTTTACAAGCCATGCCCATGAGATATTAACCCAATACGATAGAACTGTAAAAAGGGTTCATATTTTTAAGGGTAAATCTTACAATAGACCGATAGATTTTAGATAGTAGACGTTAGACTTATTTACAAACGTCATATTATCAGCGTGTTAGAGAAAATTACAAAACTAAGTAAACAATCTAATATTCAAACAGTTACAAAAAAATAACGAAGTGTTGTCGTATAAAGCGAAAAAAATAGAACATTAGCAACCAGTAATATAAGTATCTTGAGATGCCATTGTGCATTAATTCAAGGGGAGTTCGGTGAAGGGGAGCTTGCTTTATGCTCCTGTATCGGCAAGTGCAATATATTTTAATTTCAGTTCCCCAATTTTAAAAGCTGGATAGTATCATGTACTCTCACTTTTTTTCTATCAATTCCTTTCGGATATAGCTTACTATTTTCCATCTGTCGTCGGGTTGTATTTGACCCTGATGGGCACCCATTACACCAAAGCCAACGGATATCACATGAAAAATTTCGCCATCCGGATTGGGAGCTACCCTGTCGGACAAGAGGCTGGCGGGGGGGAAAGGGTATTTGCCACTGGTGAATAAAAAGCCTTTACCATCGCCTTGGTCGCCATGACAATGCCAGCAATAGATGTTGTACAGACGCTTCCCTTCAGTTAAAATCTCCTCCTCGTTGGGCTGCCCTAGGTAGGGGTTCAGTAGCTCTTGACCGGCCAACTTGCGGTTTTCGTCCGTTTTTTCAAATTCGTAAGGAATTATACCACGCGGTATGGTATTTTCAACCGGCATAATATTGGTTTTACCACCATCCAAAACCGGGTTCTGACTATAGGTTTCGTAACCTCTACTCTGCTCCATATCCGGAAAGTAACTGTAGCCTGGTTTGTTGCGGTCGGTATCGCACGAAACTACAAACAATGTAAATGCCAATATGATTGGCAATGTCAGGTGGTATTTATTTGATATTTTCATAGTCGAAACTTTCTTTATAAAAAGGATGATTTTCGGGAACGAGCTTGGCCTTTGCTATCTCTTTAAACACCAACCATGCAAACACGGAAACATACATAACAGTCATACCTATCTCAAATAAACCGATATGTGCATGTTCTGCGCCAACAGCACCCGGCATAATAGCCAGATAAGTATCGATCCAATGCCCCATAAAAACTACGATGGAAACATAAAGCAACCAATCGGACTTCCGTTTATTTCCACGCGACATTAACGCAAAGAATGGCGCCACAAAACAGATAATCAGATTCACATAAAATAGCGTTTCGAAGCCCTTAATACGGGTAACAAAGTAGGTAGTTTCTTCGGGTATGTTGGCATACCAAATAAGGAGATACTGCGAAATCCATAAGTAGGCCCAAAATATACTGAAACCGAACAAGTATTTTCCCAAGTCGTGCATATGCTCGTTATTTACGTGCTGCATGTAACCGATTTTTTGCAACACCACCAAAAATATGATGATGACGGCAATGGAATTTACAAAAAGGCCCGAAAAGGTGTACCAACCATATAAAGTACTAAACCAGTGTGCATCGATGCTCATGAGCCAATCCCACGAAGCGGTTGAACTGGTGATGGCAAAAAATACAACAAAAATAGCCGAATAGGTACGTAGGCGATAAAATAGTTTTATATCAGGGTTGGTATCGCTCATTAGCGAAACTTGCCTAATTTTACTCAATAGAAAAATCCATCCGCCCAAATAAACCAACATACGTATCACAAAAAAAGGAAGGTTCAGGTAAGGCTCTTTCATTTTTAGCAAAGCGTCCAGCTCCTCGGTATGCGACCAGTGGTATAGCGAGTGAACTCCCAAAATGATGGGTATAATCATTAAGGCACCCAGCCAAATGCGGCTGGCCATGGCTTCGCCAATGCGTTGCACGGATGTTTGCCATCCCGATTCGGCAATTAAATGCACGGCCACGAAAAAACCGGCACCTAAAGAAAGGCCTATGATCAGAAAACCATTGAGCAATATATTGGCCCAAAAGCGATGTCCATCAATTCCTCCCACAAAATAACCTACTACAGTCATTAAAAAACCTATTACCAAAGCTATGGTAAACACTGTTGTCCCTTTTTTAGGAAAGATAAAATCCTTTGTAAACTCCTTTATAGACGCATTATGCATGGGTATCAGTTTTAGTAGGTTCAACATGCTTTACTTCAGAAGCTCCAACGCTTGTTAATACTTCAAAAATATTATCAGATTGACTGTTATCTGTTATCTTCACCACTATTAAAAAGGCATCGTCTGTTGTTCTCTCGTCAAAAATTATATTTTCAGCGCCAGGCCCTAAGCCTGATTTAATCAGAAAACCAACTACCAGTGAAATGGCGGCAAAAAGTACGGTCATTTCAAAGGTTACAGGAATAAATGAAGGCACCGAGAAAAAAGGTTTACCACCAAAGTTTAGCGGCCAGCTTGTGGTAAAAACCCATGACTGAAACCAAAATGCCAATATGCCGCCTATAGCTCCAGCAACAAATCCCAAGCGGGGCAAGCGCGATCTTTTTAATTTGAGTACATCATCCAAGCCATGCACCGGAAAAGGTGTGCGCACATCAAATATAGCTATGCCCTTATCCTGTATTTCCTTAATGGCTTTAATGAGTTCAGTATCATCCCAAAAAAGGCCTGTTATATAATTATTACTTTTCATCACGATCTCCTTTCTTGATAAATTTTTCTCCCGAACTTTTTAACACCGTTTTTATTTCAGCCACTGCAATCACTGGGAAGAATCGAATAAATAAAAAGAACAGCGTAAAGAACAAACCAAAAGTGCCTATAAAAATACTTACTTCAACCCATGAAGGAGCATACATTACCCAGCTAGATGGCAAGAAATCGCGGTGCAACGAGGTAACGATAATAACAAAACGCTCAAACCACATACCTATGTTTATAAAAATAGATATCACAAAGGTAGCTGCCAGATTACGCCGTATCTTCTTGAACCAAAATAGTTGAGGCGTAATCACATTACAGGTCATCATAATCCAATAGGCCCACCAATAAGGCCCAAAAGCCCGATTAACAAAAGCATACTGCTCATACACGCTTCCGGAGTACCAGGCCATAAAGAATTCTGTGATGTAGGCGATGCCCACAATAGATCCTGTGGCAATAATCACTTTATTCATCGACTCCACATGACCCACCGTGATGTAGTTTTGCAGGTTCAGGGCTTTCCGTGTGATAATCATAAGCGTGAGTACCATGGCAAAGCCCGAGAAAACTGCCCCCGCAACAAAATAGGGTGGGAAGATGGTGGTGTGCCATCCCGGGATAACAGAGGTAGCAAAGTCCATACTAACGATGGTATGCACCGATAATACCAAGGGAGCTGCCAATCCGGCTAATATCAAGCTCATGGATTCGTGGCGCGACCAATGACGGGCAGAGCCTGTCCATCCGAAGCTTAGCAAACCATATATTTTTTTTCCAATTCCCTTTTTCATCCTGTCGCGTACCGTTGCAATATCGGGTATTAGCCCCATGTACCAGAACAACACCGAAACCGTAAGATAGGTAGTGATAGCAATTACGTCCCAAAACAGGGGAGAGTTAAAGTTGACCCAAAGCTCGCGAGTGTTGGGGTAAGGCAAAACGAAGAAAGCCAACGCCGGTCTACCCATATGTATTATAGGAAATAATCCGGCACACATTACAGCAATTATAGTCATGGCCTCGGCACTGCGGTTGATGCTGGTGCGCCACTTTTGCCGAAAAAGCAGCAGAATGGCTGAGATAAACGTACCGGCATGACCAATACCTACCCACCATACAAAGTTGGTGATATCCCAGCCCCAACCTACAGTTTTGTTCAGGTTCCAGGAGCCAATTCCCTCCCATACGGTAATATACATGGCAAATCCGCCTAAACCCAATGCAATTAAAGCCAAGGTTATGCCGGCATACCAAAACTTGCCGGGTTTGCCTTCCATTGGGTTTAAAATATCATCCGTTACCTGCTTATAACTCTTTGCCCCGGTAACCAAAGGCTCCCTTAATGGTGATATGTACATTAGCTATGCGTTTTATGTTCGGGTTCTGCATTTAATTTTTCTTCAATATTTCTTACTTTGGTAAGATAGGCCACACTGGGCAGGGTGTGCAATTCTTCTAACAGATGATACCTGCGAGGGTCTTTCATCATTTTGCTTACCACACTCTTTTCGTCGTTCATATCACCAAAGGTAATGGCCTTGGCAGGACAGCCTTGCTGACAGGCAGTTTGTATGGCTCCGTCGCGCAGGGGTTCGCCGGCAGTTTTGGCATCTAACTTTTTCTCCTGGATTCGTTGTATGCAGAAGGAGCATTTTTCGATAACACCCTTGGCACGTACTGTTACATCCGGGTTAAGCACCAAACGCTTGAGGTCGGTGGACATGCCCGCAGGATCTTTTCGGTTATAAGGAATAGAATCGGCACCGTTATAATCGTACCAGTTAAAACGACGCACTTTGTAAGGGCAGTTATTGTTGCAATAACGGGTTCCGATACAGCGGTTATAGGCCATCTGGTTTATCCCTTCCGAACTATGGGTGGTGGCAGCCACAGGGCAAACATTTTCGCAGGGCGCGTTGTCGCAATGCTGGCACATAACGGGCTGACGAACCACACGAAGGCTGCTTGGGTCGTTAGGAGCTTGCGTATAATAACGGTCGATGCGCAACCAGTGCATCTCGTGCGAGCGGCGTACTTCGTTGCGACCCACAACGGGCACATTGTTTTCGACATTACAAGCCACTACACAAGCGTTACAGCCTGTGCACGAATTTAGGTCGATAAACATAGCCCAATGATGGCCTTTGTACTCGTGCTTATCATATAAACTAGTATGCAGCTTTTCTATTTCTGCGTGCATTTCGTTACCCGAAGCAGGATCTTTCAAATATTCACTTAGCGAAGTCTCCCTTACAATGGCTCTGCCCTCCATAGAATGATGGCTTTGGGTGGTCGCCAGTTCGTAGGTTCGTCCAGTATTTTTTATATCGGCAATGGCCGTATGGTATTTAACGCCTGTACCTTTTGACACAAAAAGTGGTTTAACATCTTTACCTATCACTTCCGGTTTGGGGCCTTCCATGGTTCGTCCGTATCCCAGTGCCACACTAATAACCTGATGATGGTTGCCTGGTTGCACAAAAACAGGTAGTTCTATGTTCGAAATAGAAATGACATCACCCTGCTTCCATCCTTTCTCATCCGCTAACGTTGGCGAAACCGAAAAATAATTATCCCAACAAACGCGCGATACAGGGTCGGGAAGTTCCTGCAACCAAGGGTTGTTGGCCATCTTGCCGTCGCCCACGGGAACCGATTGGTAGGCAATAAGCTCCAATCCGTCCGTATTTTTATCTGAGCTCACCTTTGATGCAGCCGAGGAAAGATTAGTATTTAAAATTGATTTGGGTTTTTTGTCCATCGTAACAGACAACAAACCGGCACTTAAAGTAACTTTCCAAGCAGATATAAACGGATTACTGTCGGTTGATTGGGGTATGATATTTTTTTGCCAATGTTGATGCAAGTAATCGTAGGAACTGATGTCCTCACCCAACAAATTCAGCAATATTTGATTTACATCTCTGGTGTTGTAGATAGGTCGGATGACGGGTTGTGTTAGGCTTAACATGCCGGAAACCGCTTCGGCATCGCCCCACGATTCGAGGAAATGACTGGCGGGTAACACATACTTGCACAAGGAACTGGTTTCGTCGTTTTGCGCTGTGATGTTAACGGTAAGCCCCACCTTTTCGATGGCCTCCTTAAAAGATCCGGCGTCAGGCATATTGTAGGCTGGGTTCGATTCCAAACAAATCAAAGCCCCTACACTGCCCTGCTTGCAGCTTTGCAGCAATTGTTCCAGTGCACTATCATTGCCCTGATATAGATTAATATCTTGATTTAAATCGATGGTGCTTCCATGTGCACCAAGCATGGTGTTAATACCTGCAACGAGTAACTGAACGTTTTTATCGTTGGATCCCGAAACCACCAAAGAGGCGGATTTGGCGTTAAGTAATTGCTGTGCAACTTCTTTAACCGCTGATTCAAAACCGCCTTTATCCAAAGTTGGTAAGCCCTGGGATTTGGCCACTTCGTTATAAAGCGACAAAACATATTTACCCTCCTCTGATGGTTTGATTACAAACCGTTCATCTGCATTGGAGCCGGTAAGCGACATGAAACCTTCGAAATGAATATGTTTAGATAGCTTTTTTTGCCCGTTGTCCAATTTTCTGTTTTGCACATATTGATGTGTAAACACCGTGGGTAGTAACCAAGTACCCAAAAAGTCGGCACCAAACGAAACAATAAGCTCTGCCTTGTCAAACCGAAAAGTTGGGATGATGGCCTCACCAACTATATCGCTATAGGCTTCTCTCAATCCCGAATAGGAATAAGGATCTAAAGTAACTTGTTTTAGATTGGGATATTTTGTCTTTAGTTTTTGGATCAGGGCTTTTTGCGAGGGACTGATAACCGTGGCGGTTAATAGTACCATAGTTTTATCGGCAGGTAAATTATCCAATGCCTCCTTAACATCAGCATTGGCTTTGTCCCAGGTTATTTCTTCCTTATTAAAACTAGGATTTTTGGGTCTGGACTCATCGTACAAACCCAACAACGAAGCCTGCACCTGGGCTGAGGTTCCTCCGCGCGTCATCACGCTTGACTCGTTACCCTCAATTTTTATGGGGCGTCCGTCGCGCACTTTAACTAGGATGGGTACCGCCTCGCTGCCCACATAAAAGGTTGAGGCATAATAGCTGGCAATGCCGGGACGTATCTCTTCGGGTTGAATCAAAAGCGGGATTGCTTTTTTTACTGGACGCTCGCAACTGGCCAGTACGGCAGCAGAAGCTACACTAAAGCCAAAGTACTTCAAAAAATCTCTTCTTGAAGCTTTCAAAGCCTCGCTGGCTTGTATTTTATTGGGTAAGTGAGCATGGTCGTCCTTCACCCCATCTTCATATTCTTCTATGCTTTTCCAATATTTTTTCATTCGAACAATGTGTATGGTGATTCATTCAAGAACTAAAATTGTTTGCACAAGCCATTAATAATGGCACTTCATGCAATCGTTGGCGCCTATGTCGGCAGCCTTTATGGAATCGCGTGCCCCTTGAGCCAGCTCGCTATGGTATTTGTCGTATATCGAATAGTAATCGTTGCCAAATTGTACGTTGGTATTTTTATGGCAATCGAGGCACCAACCCATGGATAGGTCGTTTTCCTGTTTCAGAATATCCATCTCCTCCACAGCGCCGTGGCATTGGTTACAATCGATTTTGCCCGCGTTTACGTGCTGGGCATGGCTAAAAAATACATGGTCGGGCAAATTGTGCACGCGCACCCATTCAATGTCGGTTCCTTCTTCGTAGTGTTTTATAAGCTTGGCAATTTCGGATTTTCCCGAATGACTTCCTTCACGTACTATGATATGGCAGTTCATACACAATCCAGGACCTGGTATTCCTGCCGACTTCCCCTTTTCTGCATTAAAATGGCAGTACATACAATCAATTTTGTTGGCGCCGGCATGTACCTTGTGCGAAAACTTGATGGGCTGGTCGGGCATGTAGCCTTCGCTGCGGCCCAATCCGGCTGCACCGACATAAGCCATTTTTAAATGCACGGTGACCCCAATTAGTATGATAAGGATGTGCACCATTTTATAGCGTACAAATTTTGTGAAGAGCAAATCGACAAGTGCAGCTGCCATCAACAGGCCTACCACCAAAAACAACATGAGCTGAGGATGGTTTCTGGGTTTTTCGCCAACGCCCTCAGTTCCCAACGTTTTTAAGTAAACTCTTATTTGCGCAATCTGATCGTCGCTTAAATCATAACCCTTGTGTACTTTGGCAATAAAGCCATCCGCGGGACTATTCACAATACTTTTGAATTCATCAAAATCAAGTGAGTCGACCGAATTTGCAATTACCATGGCCTCCGGATTCCAATTCATCTCATCACCGCTGAATTTAGCATGGCACGAAATACAGGAAGGGGTATTGTCGCCTGTGGTAATTAATCCGTTGAAAAGGCGTTCGCCCATCATCAAATTATATTCATCAGATTCATTAAATGCATGTCCGTTTTCGGATGAAACGGCACGTGTGGAGAAAGAACACAACAGGCCAGCTATTAAAACAAACCTGATATTTAGAGGTGTAATACAAGAAAATATCTTCATGTTAAATCAAGGGTTTAAAGATAATCTGTTAACGCACGTTAAATAATCACCGACAATTTACAAAAAAAATGAACCTTAAAATTTTGTTGTCACAATAAACAAGGCAAAAGTTTGAATAATGTTCAACAAATATTAACAAAAATTAAAGATACTGTTGAAGTAGGATAAATAAGGAGCGGGTATTGGTATACGGTCTAAAACCTGATACTATAGCTTATGGATGGTTTTAACGGGGAACAAAGTATTTAATCCGTTTGACTTCCCCCTAATTTTCGTGCGGATTATAGTATAAAAAAGATGCAGGATATAATATACGTCGTAAATTTCCAAATAAAGGGTGCGCTCTGTACATTATGTGACACTACAACTTCCCGGTAAGTTTGCGCACCAAATTATATTTCGGAAAAAACTCCTTAGCCACCACCCTAACAATGGTGTAAATCGGTATTGCCAAAAACATACCTATCATCTCAACCATATAACCGGCCATAAAAATAATTAAAAATATTTTGAGTTGATGTACCTTTGCGCTCCTAGGAAAATAACCGCCGACATATTTTAAAACCTTAGCTTTGAAGCTGGATTGGGCACGTAGAAAAAATATTTCCCTGCGAACAGATTTGTCAAGCTATATTTGTGCGTTGAATAGCCTGAGTTATAACAATTAGATACGTATAAAAGGAGAATCGTGCGCACATATCTTAACGATGTGAGATTAGTAAAAGAAAAGTAGGGGGCCTATTATAATACAAGGAAAAAAAACAAAACGAACCAATTGTATTTGTTTACGTATCGGTATATGCAGTCGATAGTAAGAAGCATTTATCTTTTTTACCTCCTTTTCTATTTAAACAGATTACTCTGAATTTTCGTAAGCAGGGTTTATCTGAATTATTACAATTATTGCTATGTTTACACGCTGCTTTATTGGCAACAAAACGGTATTGAGCATTTAGGAGAATGATTCGAAAAGAAAAATCATGTATGAATTATTCTTTTGGGAGTAACAATAATTATATTGCATTAGCGTAAAATTGAATGAAAAAAATTGCTATTATAGGTTCTGGATTTTCGAGTTTATCAGCCGCGTGTTATTTAGCACAAGCAGGCAATGATGTCACAATATTCGAAAAAAACGAGGCTATTGGAGGAAGGGCCAGCCAATTTAAAAAAGATGGATTCACCTTTGATACAGGCCCTACATTTTATTGGATGCCTGATGTATTTGATCGCTTCTTTGCTGATTTTGATCGCAAGACATCCGATTATTATGAAATCGCAAGGCTTGACCCCGGCTATAAAGTCTATTTCGAAAAAGACGATTCTTTAGATATATCTGTAAGCCTCGATAAACTATTTAAGGCTTTTGAGAATGAAGAACCTGGCAGTAGCAAGTTCCTTAAAAAGTTTCTTTCCATGGCAGAGTTCAATTACAAGGCTGCAATGGATAAAGTTATCTATCGCCCGGGCAAGTCGCCTTTTGAGTTAGTTACTTTTGCGACAATGACTCGTTTGGGAGAGTTCACCAAATCGATTAGTAAAACGATACGTAAGCATGTTAAAAGTCCGCGCTTAATTAAGATACTCGAATTTCCGGTAATCTTTTTAGGCGCAAAACCACAAAACATTCCTACGTTCTATTGTTTTATGAATTATGCCGATATGATTTTGGGAACTTGGCATCCAAAAGGTGGTTTCTACAAGGTTATTGAGGGCATTAGTAAACTGGCGAATGAATTAGGCGTAAAAATACAAACCAATGCAGCAGTAGAAAAAATTGAAGTTGATAAAAATACGGCCAAAGGTTTAATTATAAATAAAGAGTTTTTAGCATTTGATTCTATTATATCAGGTGCTGACTATCATCATACTGAAACATTATTAGACCCTCAATACAAAAACTACAACGAAAAGTATTGGGAGAAAAAAACATTTGCCCCTTCTGCATTATTGTTTTTCGTTGGGATCAATAAAAAGTTGAAAAATGTAAATCATCATACATTGTTTTTCGATACTAATTTCGATAATCATATTAATACCATCTATAGCGAACCTTCATGGCCTAAAGATCCATTGTTTTACACAAGCTTTCCTAGTATAACTGATGATACAATGGCTCCCGAAGGAAAAGAAGCGGGTGTGTTTTTAATTCCATTGGCTCCCGGATTAGAAGATACGGATGCTATTCGCGAAGACTATTTCAATCAGATAATCAAGCGTATGGAAAGAATCTCCGGTCAGCGCTTGAGCGATGATATTCTTTTCAAAAAATCATTCTGCGTTAGCGATTTTGTATTTAGTTTTAACGCCTACAAAGGTAATGCCTATGGGTTAGCTAATACGCTAATGCAGACGGCCTTTTTAAAACCTAAAATGGAAAATAAAAAGGTGAAAAACTTAATATATACTGGACAACTCACTGTGCCTGGCCCAGGAGTTCCAACAACAATTATATCCGGTAAGATTGCTGCAAATCTTACTCTTAAAAAGTTAAAGAAGCAGTAAATGAAGGAATTATTTGATCATGTTTCGTTTAAGTGCAGTAAAATTGTTACACAAGATTATAGCACTTCATTTTCAATGGGTATTAAACTATTTGATAAATCTATTAGAAATAGCATTTTTAGCATTTATGGTTTTGTGCGTTTTGCTGATGAGATTGTCGACACATTTCACGATTACGATAAAACCGTTTTATTTTCAAATTTTGAAGAAGATTACTATCGGGCATATAATCACGGCATAAGTCTAAATCCGATACTCAACTCTTTTCAGTTAACGGTTCATAAATACAACATTGACGATGAACTAATACAAGCTTTCTTAAAAAGCATGCACAGCGATTTATCAAAGAAAGAGTTTAACAACGAGGAGATCAAAACATACATTTATGGATCGGCTGATGTAGTTGGTCTTATGTGCCTTAAGGTTTTTGTTAATGGAGATGAAGAACGTTATCAGGCTTTAAAACCTGCCGCTATGCGTTTAGGTTCTGCTTTTCAGAAAGTAAATTTTTTACGCGATATTAATAAGGACATCAATCAATTACAGCGTATTTATTTCCCAATACTAAGAGGTAAGGAACTAACCGAAGATATTAAGAAAAAAATTATCGAAGATATAAACGAAGATTTCAGCGTTGCTTTAAAGGGCATCAAACAATTGCCTTACAGTTCGAAAAACGGAGTTTATGCAGCATATGTTTATTACAGTAAATTAACAACCAAGATAGGGCGCACCCCAGTAAAGAGGTTATTGAATGAGCGAATCCGCGTCCAAAATAGGGTCAAGATTTGGACATTGATCTCTATTTTCATCACCAATAAACTTAAACTGGCATAGTGTATTAGAGGAAGTTACCAAGTCAATTATGGTGTAGTGGAATAAAACTCACGACAATATGGCCTAGTATCAGCTAAAATGCTATTCAAATCACAATTTATGTCCCTCTATTTAATTATACTTATTATTTCGCTAGCAGGCCCTCTTGCATTAAGTTTCGAGAAAAATCTTAGGTTATATAGGCGTTGGAAATACCTACTTCCAGCAATATTCATAACGATGATTATTTTTGTAGTTTGGGATATCATCTTTACCCATATGGGCTGTTGGTTCTTTAACCCAATGTATAATTCCGGCATCTACATCAACAAGCTTCCGTTGGAAGAATACCTGTTTTTTATAGTCATACCCTATGCCTGTGCCTTCTCGTTTTACGCAGTTCAATTTCATTTCCCAAAATTCAAGCTAAATGAGCAATTGACAAAGGTTTTAACTTTTATAATAGTAGTAGTATCACTTATTGTTGCATTATTAAATTACAACCTTACTTATACTTTTGTTAACTTTCTTATGTTGGCGGCAATACTTTTATTCAGTTATTATTTTGCAAGAGAAGTAGTACAATACTATTTAGTTATCTATCCAATATTACTCATCCCATTTTTTATTATTAATGGGATTTTAACTGGTACCGGAATAGAACAAGCTGTGTTCGATTATAACCCCAAAGAATTTATGGGTATTCGTTTTTTTTCAATTCCCCTTGAAGATATATTTTATAATTTCTCCTTGCTTTTATCACCTTTGGTACTCACTCATATTTTTGAAAAGAGGTCAAAAAAAAATAAAATCGTATGAAGATTGCAGTGATTGGTTCGGGAATTGGTGGCATAGCTACAGCTTGCAGATTAGCAGCCAAGGGACATGAAGTAACTGTTTTTGAAAAAAATGCCTCTCCTGGTGGAAAGATGAGCGAAATAAATTTGGAAGGATACCGATTTGATACTGGCCCTTCCTTATTTACCTTGCCAGAATTAGTGGAAGACCTTTATACTGCATCGGGTGAAACTGTTCCATCAGCTTTTGCTTACCATAAGCTAGAAGTACTCTGTAAGTATTTCTACAACAGCGGAGAAAATCTTGTGGCTTGGTCGGATCAGAAAAAATTTACCAACGAATGCGTTCAAAAGCTGGGCGAAGATCCGTCGAATATCTCCAAATATTTAAAGAAGGCTTCATTAATATATAAAATCACTGCCGATATATTCCTCTTTAACTCCTTGCACAAAGCCAAGAATTTATTGAAGTTTTCGGTTTTAAAATCTCTATTGCAGGTTAATAAGATTCGCTTTTACAAAACCATGCATGGTGATAACATAGACAATTTTAAAAGCCCATTACTTATTCAATTGTTTGATAGGTATGCCACTTACAATGGCTCCAATCCATATAAAGCACCTGCTACGCTAAATGTTATAGCACATCTCGAAAATAATTTAGGAGCCTATTTCCCAGCGCAAGGAATGTATTCCATAGTAAAGAACATTTACGAGCTTGCGCTAAAAAAAGGGGTCACTTTTAACTTCAATTCATTAGTTACATCCATCGATATTAAAAACAAAAAGGCTGTTGGGATAAAAGTTGGAGACAAGGCATTGGCTTTCGATAAAATAATATCAGACTCAGATATCAACTACGTGGTTAATAACTTGATGGATCACCCACATAAAAAGCGATTCAATCGTTTAGAACCTTCATCATCGGCATTGGTATTTTATTGGGGTGTAAACAAAGAGTTTCCAGAACTAGATTTACATAACATCCTTTTCGGTGGTGATTACAAAGAAGAGTTTAATAAGCTATTTCAAGAAAAAACCATCTTTAACGATCCTACAGTTTATATTTTCGTGAGTTCAAAATTGGTAAAAAATGATGCTCCCGCAAATTGCGAAAACTGGTTTGTAATGGTGAATGCACCATCCAATAGTAAGGAAAATTGGGATGAACTGATACGAACTACCCGACAAAATATCATTAATAAAATTAATAAATCTCTTCATACAAATATTGAAGACTATATTGAACACGAGAAGATTGCTTCACCATTAACTATTGAGCAAAATACGCTTAGTAAAGGGGGAGCGCTATATGGCAATTCTTCTAACTCCATGTTCTCTGCGTTTTTACGACATCCAAACTTTCTTAATAGCGTAAAGAACTTGTATTTTGTTGGTGGAAGTGTTCACCCTGGTGGTGGAATACCACTCTGTTTAGCGAGTGCTAAAATTGTTGATAATGAAATACCTGCAAAATAGATGAGCCGGACACTTAAATACTTAGTTAATGAGGGACTTCCAATAACTTTCGTAGTTTTTTACTGTGGGGGGTTGGCTTTGTATTTTGCTCCTCTCACCCAAAATCTGTTTAAACTAATTACACCTTTCTCATTGGTTGTAGTAGCTGTGGCAATATTTTCGCATCATAAAAAGTGGGATGCAAAAACGATTGCGGTTTTAGCAAGTATTTTTGTGCTGAGTATTATTGCTGAAATTATTGGGGTGGCAACGGGTAAATTATTTGGTGTATATGAGTATGGAAAAGGCCTTGGCATTAAAATAGCTGGCGTACCAGTTATCATTGGTCTTAATTGGTGTTTTTTAGTATATGCTTCAAATAGTATTATTTCTGAATACACCTCAAAAAACATTTTTATAATAGTAGGTGCCGCATCACTGATGGTACTATATGATATTGTACTGGAAATAGCAGCTCCCTTAATGGACATGTGGGTGTTTCATAAAAACGAGCCGCCCATAAATAACTATGTGGTGTGGTTTTTATTGGCTTTGTTTTTCAACTGGACTATGCAAAAATTTAAGATTAATACGCGTAACAGACATGCTCGATGGCTATTTTTTAGCCAATTAGGATTTTTTATAATTATTGTAGTTCACCATCTAATTTTTTAAAATGATACGTGCCAATTATAATAAATACTGGATAAAATTTTCTCACTACTATACTAAGTTTTTGGTAGGCTTTTTTTTTAGTAATGTTAAATACATAGGCCAATACGAAGAAAAGGAGCTTCCTATTCTTCTGATCAGTAATCATTTCTCATTTTACGATGGCTTTATTCAAATTTTACTAAACCTACAGGTATTTAAACGACGATTTAATTTTATGATGCTCGAAAATGAGTTGAGTAAAAACATGGTGTTAACTAAAATAGGGGCCAGTTCAATTAGCAAAGGTAAGCGTTCTAGTTTGGAGAGTCTTGAATACGCGGTTGAGTTGTTACAAGATAAAGAGAACCTTTTTCTGTTTTTTCCACAAGGTAGAATCAAGAGTATTTACACCCGAGAGTTTACTTTTGAAAAAGGCTTACTGTCACATATTTTGAAAAATATGAAAACCGATTATCAATTGGTATTTAATGTTAATCTTATTGATTATGGAACAAAACTTAGGCCCGAGATAAGTGCATATTACGAAACGCAGACTATAAACACAGATACAAATGCCGACGATGTAGAAAGAGAATTTAATAATTTTGCCAAAGAGTGTTTTACAAAACAAGGTGTGAGATGATTTATGTCTGTTATTTTTTAATATGCCTGCTTTTTATCCGATGGCTTATAGCTTTGGTTAATTACCTTTCGTTTGCCTATTTACCAAAGGTGTCTCCATTAGTTAAACAACCAGATGTTTCAATTTTAATACCCGCTCGAAATGAGGAAGAAAACATTGGATCTTTACTGGAGCAATTGGCAAAATTTGAATACAGTAAGCTTGAAATCATAGTCTACAACGACCATTCAACGGATAAAACCGAAAGCATCATCAAGCAATGGACCACACTTAAACCTAATATTAAACTCATAAATGGCAATGCACTTGCACAGGGATGGTTAGGGAAGAATTATGCATGCCACCAACTATCGCAAGCAGCTACTGGTAATATATTGCTCTTTTTAGATGCCGACGTAAGCGTTAAAAATGACTTACTTGAACGTAGTATTAGCCATCTTCAAAAACATGAACTTCACTTACTATCGATATTTCCAAAGCAAATTTTTAAGTCTTTAGGCGAAAAAGTTTCTGTACCCCTAATGAACTGGATTTTGTTGAGTTTACTTCCACTGTTGCTTATTCGAAACTCGAAGAACAAAGCCTTTTCAGCAGCCAATGGGCAATTTATGATGTTTAAGGCGGATACGTATAAGGAAGTATGGCCGCATGAAAAATGCAAGTCTCATCAGGTAGAAGACATCGCTATTATAAGGCTATTTAAACAACAAGGCTTTGCAAGCGATACGCTATTAGGAGACGACGATATTTCGTGCCGAATGTATGTTGGACTAAATGATGCCATTGAGGGATTCACAAAAAACATATTTCAATTTTTTGGGAATAGCATTTTAGTAACTATTTCTTTTGGAATTCTAACTTCCATCGCTCCTTTTGTAATTTATTTCTACATGGGTTTATGGTGGTTAACTGCATATGTTGCTGGCATAGTATCAATTCATTTTTTTGTAGCTTTGGCGAGCCAACAATCAGTAGTTCAAAATCTAATATTAGTCCTGCCACAACACATTGTATTTCTTTTAATAATAATTAAAGGACTAATAAATAACAAACAGAAGAAATTAATATGGAAAGGCCGAAATATATTACAAGATTCGTAATTGTACTCAGCACTTTGTTGATTTCAATGCAATTGGGTTTTTCTCAAAGTCCCTACCGCGACCCTATTTACAAAGCTTATTCTCGGGGTAAAATGGATGTGTGGTATGAATTAATGCATACTTGCGAAAAAAATGCAAACCCCAATATTTTAGAGGAACAATTGGAGCTTATCAGTTATTACTACGGCTATACAGCATGGTTAATTGGTGCTAAAAAATATGATGTCGCTGAAGAATACATAGATAAATCGGAAGGGATTATTGACAAACTATTAGATAAATGGCCTACAAACGCAACACTAAATGCTTACAGAGGGGCATACATTGCATTTACCATAGGCATCTCAAATTTAAAAGCAATTTATTTAGGTAAGAGCAGCATTAAATATATCGATAAGGCACTCGAAATTGATCCTGATAACATTCAAGGCAATATCGAAAAAGGGAACTCAATGTATTACTGTCCATCCGCTTTTGGTGGTGATAAAAATGAAGCTATTGAATATTACATAAGGGCAGTTAAAAGCTTTGAAAAACAAAAGCTGGTTGTAAATAATTGGATGTACATTAACACCTTAACTGCTTTAGGCCAAGCATATGAAGCTACAGATCAAATACAACAGGCAAAATTATGCTATGAAAAAATAATACGCATATTCCCCAATTTTATGTGGGTAGAAGAGGAGCTCTATCCTGACATGCTAAAGCGACACAACCTAAATAATTGACGCGATCTCCCTTATGAATTTATCCGTTCGTAAATCATCAATAAATGGCATAAAACTTTTTATATTAATGGCTTTTGCTGCCAATTCCATGGCTATTGGTGTCAACAGAACCCAGGATGACGATGTTGATTTAAGCAAAACTCCTCCTCGTATTATTAGAGCATGTTGTGCTTTTGGTTACGATCTAAAACTATGGGGATTGCCATTTATTACCATAGATCAGGTAATTAGCATTGACGATTTAGGTGAACATCACTACATGGGTAATAAGCGTGAAGGTATTGGAACTATTTACACCAATAAAGGTGGATTTATCGATATTGCACACTTACGAGATCAATTGGATTGGACGCGCTATTTATACACCAAAATTTTAAATTGTAGAGGAAAAGATGAGGTGATTCTGCCTTTAGGTAACGAAGGTGGACGAAAGAATTTATATTTCAACATACCTGCGAACCTCGATAGTAGTGATTGCATTTTATTGGCTGGAAAAATAGCCTTCGATCTTTCCTTATGGCACGAGCTTTCTACTTGGTTTGGTGTATCAACAATTCCAATACTGTCAGAAAGGTTTTCGAGTTTCTCGGTTGAGGATGTTTATTCAAACTTACTTGGCATACACATAGGTATGAAAACGCTGCATTCCAAGCTCCCTTTTAACCAGGCAGCAACAAATGTTTTATCCTCAACATTAGATAGTTTAGAGGTTGTTAAAACTGCAAAAGAAACCTACGATGCTTATGATGCCGTTAACAATAAATGGTACACCAATAAAAAACGAATACCCAATATAAATGTTACGATAAAACGTGATGCCGATGTTCTTACCTCAAGTCGCCCATGGATAATTCCTAACTCGACAGATATCATGGGCGATCCAGTTATTTTACACGTTCCTCTTTTAAATACCAAGGGTGAGTTACTCACCAATTTTTATCAATTCACTATTGATCTTAATCACAAATTCCCTGTAGAAGAGATGTTTATTGGTTGTGAAAGTAGACTCATTAACCAAGATTGTTTTGGTGTATTGTTGAATAGAGTCACCAATGATATACAAATTATGGAACAAATTGCATTTTCAGAAAACAAATAAATACAAATCTTTCTTAGTAGATAAAAAGGGGTGTGCGTATTCATGAAAACTCAACAGGGTCTTTATAAATGTGTTTTTTCTAAAATCTGGCACTATGCCAAGGGTAGATTGGAATACTACTGTACTACAACTTACCTGTAAGCTTACGCACCAAATTATATTTCGAGAAAAACTCCTTAGCTACCACCCTAACAATGGTGTAAACCGGAATAGCCAAAAACATACCTATCATCCCGGCCATATATCCGGCCATAATAACAATTAAAAATATTTCGAGGGGATGTGCCTTTACGCTCGTCGAAAAAATAACCGGCTGAAAAACCAAATTATCTAACAATTGTACCACAACATATAGCAGCACTATGCCGCCCAAATAAAGTAAAAATGCTGGAGGGCTGTATAATTGCAAATACACTACCAACGAAACCGAAACACCAAACAAACCGCCTATCAATGGCCCTAGATAGGGAATTATATTTACAAAACCCGAGAACAGTCCGATGAGAAGAGCATGCCTAAATTCCAGACCAATGAGCATAAGACCCAGAACCAATAAAATGGATATTAGCGATATCTGGATTATTATACCGATAAAATACCTCCGTAACAAACGGTTTATAGACCACAGCATGTGATCGACACCTACGTAATAGGTTTCGGGCACAAATAGTTTAATACTTTCTAAAAGCAACCATTCGTCCTTGATTAAAAAGAAAGTTATAAACGAGATGGAAAACAAGGCTATGAATGTACTTCCCACAAAAACTCCTACCGAAGTCAACAGCTCCTGAAATTTGCCAAAATCGAAAGTGGTCATTAAAAATTCACTGATCTGGGTTTTAAATGCCAGAAAATTCATCTCTGCAAAAATAGTATGCTCCAAAGGTGCCAAGATGGGCTGGATAAATCCCTCAAGGCTAACAAGGATAGTATCAAAATCGACCTTAGACAAATATTGTAGCTCTTCGAATAAAAAAGGGAAAACATAGCTTGCAAAGCCCAGCAAAAAAGTCCACAAGCACAGTAAGGTAGCCAAAGCACTCATACTCTTCGACAAGGAAAATTTGCGTTGTTGCTTTTTACCCTTTCGGTTTCCCCTAAAAAAATCGTACAGCGGACGGGTAACCAAGGATAGAATGGCAGATATAAAAATGAAGATAACAATGGCTTTAAAATACCATAACAAAAATATCCCAACCACTATGGCAACAAAACCAAGCAAGTATTTTAAGTTTTCTTTCATTTGTCGACAATTTTATTTTTATAAACCCTTATTCCTAACATCGTTACTAAATATATGAAAAACAATTTAGCATTAGTCCGTTTGGCAGTATTTTGTGAGAATAGTCATTTTTTCGGTGAGTAAATTACCTCACTTTTACATTAGGCATCAAAATTAAACAGACCTGAAATTTTAGATAGGGGGTGAAAGGTTGGTACCAGACATTTAATAGGTAAATCATGGCAAGTATTATCAACAAAGCGATAGCATCGGTGATTCCGTATTGTCCCAAAAAGTTTATCTGGGTGTTTTCAAAAAAATATATTGCCGGTGTTACCGTTCAGGATGCCATTAGCGTTTCACGAGGCCTCAACGAACTTGGAGTAAGCGTTACCGTTGATTTATTGGGCGAGTTTGTTACAAACATACAACAGGCCGAGGATCATCTTCAAGAATATTTGAATATTATCAAGACTTTTGAAGGTGCTCAAATCAAAGGTAATTACTCGCTGAAGCCTACAAGCTTCGGTTTGCTTATTGACCCTGAAAAATGTTACCAAAACATTCGTAACATCGTAGCATTAGCCAGTGAGCACAACAATTTTGTACGTATAGATATGGAAGATGCCCAACGTGTCGACCAGGAATTGGATCTTTACCGCAGGTTAAAACAGGAGTTTCCCAATCGTGTTGGATTGGTTTTGCAGGCTTATCTTAAACGAACCGAATCGGATGTTGAGGAGCTATTAAAGGAACACACGGCAGACTCTCCATTAAACTTTAGGTTGTGTAAAGGTATTTACAACGAATCGGAGGATATCGCCTTTAAAGATGGTGAAAAAATTAACCAAAATTATCTGAATATACTAGATCGCTTGCTCTACGAAGGTGTTTACGTGGGTATTGCAACCCACGACGAGTTATTGATAAAAGGTGCCTACGCGTTAATTAATAAATATCAGGTGCCTAAGGATATGTACGAGTTCCAGATGTTGTATGGCGTATCGCCCAAACTGAGGGCTAGCATAGTAGCAGATGGAAATACCATGAGGGTGTACGTGCCCTATGGTGAGGACTGGTTTGGTTATTCAACCCGCAGACTAAAGGAAAACCCTAAAATGGCACAACATATTATTAAATCGATATTTGTGAAAAAATAATAAAGGTTAGATTAATAGATGAAAGACACTTGACATTTTTACGCGCTACAGTAGCTTAATCGTTTATTAGTTTATGCAGTCTAGTTTTTAATTGTAAGATTATATACTCCCTACTAAAATTAATTTATGAATATCTCTCTAATAATTCCCTTTGGAACTTGTTTGTTTGCAAATCCATGAGGAGCCCATTTTATTTACCGATAATTTTCTTTGGCCTGGATACATTCTTAAAAAAGTAGTGGGCAATTGTGGTTGGTTTTCGTTATTTTGCAAATTATTCAATTACAATCAACGATGGACCAGCAACTCGATTCTATGCCACAATTAGTGGCCAAATTTATCAATAATACCAATCAAAATATTTTCCTCACGGGAAAGGCGGGTACGGGTAAAACTACTTTTTTACGCAATATCAGGCATCACACCCATAAAAGTGTTATTGTAGCTGCCCCAACTGGTATTGCGGCCATCAATGCAGGTGGCGTAACGCTTCACTCCTTGTTTCAACTCCCTTTTGGAGCTTTTATTCCTGATAACAACGGGCTCAATAATCAATACCTCAGTACACAGGTTAATACACCCCGAACCTTGCTTGCCTCCTTTCAGATGCACAAAACAAAGCGCAACATGCTTAAAAAAATGGAGCTTTTGATTATTGATGAGGTGAGTATGTTGCGCGCCGATCTACTGGATGCCATCGACCTTATTTTAAGGAGTGTGCGCCGCGAAAAGGATTTACCTTTTGGTGGTGTTCAGGTATTATTTATTGGTGATTTATTGCAGCTGCCGCCCGTAGTTAAGGATGATGAATGGAGAATTGTGGGTGCCTATTATCCCACTATTTTCTTTTTTAGTGCGCAGGTTCTTCGTCAAACGCCTCCTTTATATGTGGAGCTTGAAAAGATTTATCGCCAAAGCGACAATACTTTTATTAATCTCTTAAATAACCTGCGCAACAATAGGATGACGGAGGCGGATGCGCTGTTGCTTAATAAATATTACAAACCAGATTACGCTCAAAAAAGTGATGAGGGTGTTATTCTGCTCACTACGCACAACCGTATTGCCAACGATAAAAACCTGAAAGCACTGGAAAGCATCCAACAAAAATCAGTTTTTTTTAAGGCCGAAGTGACCGGCGATTTTAAGGAGTTCAGTTATCCCACGGAGGATAGGTTAGAGTTTAAAATGGGTGCGCAGGTTATGTTCACCAAAAATGATTACTCCGGCGAGCAAAAGTATTTTAACGGCAAAATTGGCACCATCACCAAACTTAGCAAAGACCAAATAGAAGTTAGTTTTACCGATGGTTCGGAACCTGCTTTGGCCGAGCCCTATCTGTGGGAAAATAAAAAATATACGGTGGATAAAGATTCCAACGAGATAGATGAAAGCATAGTGGGCACGTTTAAGCAATACCCCATAAAACTGGCCTGGGCCATTACGGTGCACAAAAGCCAGGGCCTCACCTTCGACAAGGCCATTATAGATGTACAAAACGCCTTTGCCCCGGGGCAGATATATGTGGCTTTGTCGCGATTGCGCTCGCTCGAAGGTCTGATACTTACCTCGCGTGTTCCCACAGAAGGTTTACAAGTAGATCCATCGCTTAGCTCTTTTGCTACAATAAAAAAACAAAAAGAGGAGCTGGAACCTATATTAGAAGAGGAATCCCGTAAATATTTCCAAAGCTTTGTAATGGCTGCCTTCGATTTTACGGGTTTGTTGCAGGAACTGAGCTATCATATCTCAACCTATACCAAGGATGCGAATAAATCGGCAAAGCAGCAATATAAAAGTAAGGCACTGGAATGGCTCAAACAAACAGAGCCATTGCGCTCCGTGGGAGATAGTTTTAGGGGGGAGGTGTACCGCATTGTTAATTCAGAACATCAAAACTATTTGCCCCATTTACTGGAAAGGATAAATAAGGCAACTGCCTATTTTGAGCCACTGATTAAAAATATTCACGATGCAATCAGAGAACAATGCAATGAGCTAAAAGGCGTTAAAGGAGCTAAAACCTACCATACCGAATTAATTGATCTATCTAACCTTTATTACGGTCAGTTGCAGATGGTTTACAAGGCACAAAGCCTTCTGAAGTCTTCCATTGAAGGAACGGCTTTTGATAAAGGAGCCATCAAAAAACCTGCTTTTGCCGAATCCAGAGAAAATCTTGCTACATCCAGAAAACGAAAAAATTCTAGTGAGATAAAGCCAAAAGAAGACACCAGGCATATATCGTTGGAAATGTACAAAAAAGGAAAAAACGTAAAAACCATAGCCAAAGATAGATCCATAACCGAAGGAACGGTGGAAGGACACCTGGCACATTACGTTCAGATGGGCGAGCTGGACGTGCTGGATTTTATAGGTAAAGGCAAGCTGGCTCTCATCGAAAAAACCATCCATAAACTGGATACCTTTGCCCTAACCCCGTTAAAAAATGAGTTGGGCAGCGATTACACATACGGAGAGCTAAGACTTGCCGTGGCACATATGATTGCACAGAAAGGTTAAAAAATAAATGTCCGATTATTTGAATAAACAATCGGACATTTATAACAACAAGGTTAAATCTTGAATTTATTGAAGCTTGCTTTTATCTTTTGCATAGGTCTCTACAAAAGACTTATATAAAACCTCTTGCTTCAGCCATAATAATGATCACTTCCACAATTTCATCATCCGTCATTTCCTTGCAGTTAAAGCTGGCATCGTAAAAATCAACATCGGGCGCTCCTTTTTCGAAATAAGATCTAAACATAAATCTACGTCTATCCATCTCGATACATTCTTTTTTAGCTTCGGACAAGGGCTTACCCTCCGTAGTGCTAATAACTTCGGCTCTCCAATCAAGCGGTGCAATAAGCTTTGCGTGAAATGACTTTGTAAAATTTTTGGTGATGGCCTCTGCGGCTCTACCAACAATTACAACGTTACCCTGAGCGGCAGCGGTATGTATAAAGTTGGCAATGGTATTGTTTATTTTTGCATCGCTGGGGTAATAAGCATCCGAAAAAAACAGGGCGAGGCTTTCAAAAAAGCTTCGGTTTTTATAATCCGAAAGATTCTGGATTAACGTAGGGGTAAGCTTGAGTTCTCTGGCTGATTCTTCAATTATTTCCTTACTCAACCATCTCCACTGTACCTCTTTACCTTCATGCTTAAGCTTTTTATTAAGCAATTCGGTTAAGTGTTTAGCTATTTGTTTTCCATGACAACCGTATTCTCTAGAAATGGTTATTACCGGACCTTCGTGAATCTCACTTACGTTCTCTTCGCCTTTACCCAATCTTTGGCGCATATATTTCAAAAATACATTTTCCATTTGGTCTTGATTTTGCGGTTAATTTTTATGTTCAAAATATAGGGAGAAAATATTAAACCAGCAAGTAAAAGAAGAAGGAAGAAGCAAAGATCTCTTCAGGAATACTGCTTTAGCCAATATTCTGCACTTACATCTTGTGGTACTGGCCACAGCGTATGCCATGAGGCGGTTCCAACATTCTTATTTCTCAAATTTTCAGTTAAGCCCCAAAACCTCATCCATCTGCTGCACAAGTTCTATTGCCTCATGTTCCATGGCAACCGCACGAAGTTGTTTTAGGTTTGCCTCTTCTTCCTTGGCATAGTAAAGCATATTCTCGCCCAAATATGGTTCGGAAGCCTGATAAAATCCAATGTTTTGAAATGTGGAATAAGTAGTTTTTTGCAAGTAGTACAAAGCTGTATCTTTTAAGTCGGCTTTATACAGTGCCTGAATCCAGGGAATGTTTAGTTTGATAGAATTGCTTGGCGCTAAAGAAAGCATGGCATCATATTTTTGCAATATGTGTTGGGCTTCGGCTTTTTTGCCTTTTTGCAATAAATCATTGGCCAAAGCTTGCACAGCTTTCTGCAAACCAGACAGGCGGATGGCATCGGTACAAGTTTGATCCCACCAACTTTTTGTGGGAGTGGAAATCTGCACCTTTTCATTCAGCACGTGATATAATTCTTCCGTATCTGGATGGTTTTTATCCAGCGATAGTTTACCCACAATGCCGTATGGCTGCACAAACGCATCTAATCCAATCATGGCCGATGGCGGTGTCCCAACACCAAAATAAATGGGACGGTTTAAGCCATTGGAGGCAATAATATCCAACAGGGCTATCTCACCCTTCACCAAATAACTTTTGTCTATTTTTAAAATAAAAGTGGGATTTGTGCCTAACTGGAATTGATCAGAGGGTAAATAATCCAAGTTCCTTCCACCGCTCATAGCCAGTTGGGTAGCTGCAGCGGTGTCGCCAGCAAAATTTAATGCAGCAATAAGTTCCATAGGTGTGTCTGATCTGTTGATGACACCCGCATAATCCAGATCGCCGGTTTTATATCTGTCCAAGGGTATGGTAAACAGCAGGGGCTCTCTTCCCTGTTGCCGCACAGTTTGTTGCTGTACATACCAATCGGCCGATAGAAGTCCCATATTTACTACACTAACGTCGCGGCGTATGCCTTCCACTTCCTGTAAATACCACAGTGGATAAGTGTCGTTATCGCCATAGGTAAAAAGGATGCCGTTGGGCTCACAGCTTTGAAGATAGGATAAGGCCAAATCGCGCGCCAGAGTGCGATCCGAACGGTTATGGTCGTCAAAATTATTTGAAATCATTAGCCCCGGTAGCGCAAGCAATAAAGCTATAGATGCCGTCCAGAGGGTAAATCGAGAAGGTGACAGCTGCCCTATTTTTTGCAAGAGTGCCCAAACGCCCAAACCGATAAATATGGCATAGGTGTAAAAGCTGCCCACAAAAACATAATCCCTTTCGCGCGGCTCATAAGGTGGTTGGTTCAGGTATAATGCAATGGCCGCCCCGGTAAGTAAAAATAACATGCCCAAAAAAAGCAGCGTATCCCATTTTTTCTTTTTTATCAGTAAAAATATACCTACCAAACCAAACAACAGCGGTAGCATAAAATAATGGTTGCGCGCCTTGCTGGTCAGCTCCTTGGTATGCAAATAATGCCTGCTCCCCAAACTATGTTTGTCGATAAACGAAAAGCCGGTGGTGAAATTACCGTTTAAAAAATCGCCGTGTCCCTGGTAATGATTTTGACGTCCTGAGAAGTTCCACATAAAATACCGGAAGTACATATGCCCAAGTTGGTATTTAAACATAAATTCCAATTGGTGCATCAAGGTGGGTTTTTCGCCATCCTGCAGTCCGCTCCAACAACGGTAACCGTCTATATGCAACGGCTGATGACTGTACATCCGTTGCATAAAACCCATGTCACTCTTATCATATTTTAGCTGTTGCCCTTTTTCGTAAAGTTCATATCTTCCCTCTTTATTTAATCGATAATTAAAAACAGGCTTTGCTATGCTGTGTTCCGCTCCAAACCAAGGCCCCGTAATTAGCGGACGCTCACCGTATTGTTCCCGATTTATAAACGATTCTAACGAAAAAACATCCTTAGGGCTGTTCAAATTTATGGCCGTTTCTGCATTGGCCCTGATAATGACCATGGCATACGATGAAAGACCCATCACAAATAGAGTTGAAGCCATAAAAAGAAAGTGAAGCACCTGATTTTTCCTTCTAAAGAAAAATATTCCAGCTACGAAAAAAGTAAACAGCAATATTACAAACAATATTAAGCCGGAATGGATGGGCAGATGAAAGGAATTAACCAATAATAGTTCCATTTTTTTGGCAATGAACAATCCGTTTTGTACCACAAAAAACTGTACGGTTATTAAAACAGCCATACCCAACAGCAATCCCAATGCATGTTTGCTTTTTTTGATTGTATTTAAATGTATATATACCCAATAAAATACTACCGGAATACACAACAAATTGAGTAAATGCACACCCACCGACAAGCCCATGGTAAAGGCAATGAGCAAAAGCCACCGATGCGCATTGCCATTTGGTAACTCGTTTTCCCACTTTAAGACAGCCCAAACGGTAAAAGCTGTAAAAAATAGCGACAGGGCATAAACCTCGGCCTCAACCGCCGAAAACCAAAAAGTGTCGGTAAAAGCAAAGGTGAGCGAAGCTATTGCTGCCGACAAAATGGAAAGACTATCTGGCGTGTTTTGCTGCATTCTTTTTAAGATGAGCAACAGCGTGGAATACAAAAGCCAAATAGTAGACGCCGAGGCAAGAGCCGATAATAAATTTATGCAAACGGCTACATACACGGCGGGAACAAAGGCCCCAAAAATTCTAGCCAACATTAAATATAGTGGTGCACCTGGTGCATGTCCTACTTCTAAACCATTGGCACAGGCTATAAATTCGCCGCTATCCCAAAAGTTTATGGTAGGCGATAAGGTAATGAGATAAAGCATCCCGCTTAAAGCAAAAATTAAAAAACCAACAGCATGCTGGGTTGTAATCTTAAATAAAATAGATGGCTTCATAAAAAATGAGGTCTTAAACCACAATAATACCTAAATTAAGTGGAAATAGTATGGCATATTAATGGCTATTATTCATACTAACGGAAATATTTCATTCGTCGTTATCATTATAAAAAATGCCTAAAACAAAGGCTTGCAATGCAATACATAGGCACTTTTAAGGGGGGTATTAGGTAGGGCTTACATAATGATTAAAAATTTTGAAAAATAAATTTGCACGTATTAAAAAAAGATGTACTTTTGCATCGCTTTCAAAACGAAAGATACAAGGATTGTCCCATGGTGTAATTGGCAACACGTCTGGTTTTGGTCCAGAAGAGTTTAGGTTCGAGCCCTAATGGGACAACAAAAAAAGCTTGAAACATTTCTGTTTCAAGCTTTTTTTGTTGCTCTTAAGTCTGTGATTTCGGATCACGTACAATATTTGGGTCTGAGGGAAAAATTGGTTTATTTTGCTGTTAAATATAGACAGTCAAAATAAATATATCAAAATTGAAAACAGAACTATCCCAGGATCTACTCGCTCTATTTCTACCCCAAGGC
>JAGXIO010000230.1 GCA_024635555.1 Saccharicrinis sp. | reverse complement strand
ATCTTTCAATGCCAAAATCAAGGAATTTAGACGGCAGTTTAGGGGTGTTGTGGATGTGAAATTCTTCCTGTTCAGATTAACAAAGATTTTTGCATGAAAATAAAAACCAACATTTAGACCCAGCTTTTGCATCTGGTCCCAAAAATTTTTAACAACCATTATTGCCGGTTTGCAGATAGCCATTACCCAACCGATCCGAATAGATGATGTGGTTGTAGTTGAAGAGGAATGGGGCGTTATTGAAGAAATAACGCTTACCTATGTGGTGGTGCGTATTTGGGATAAACGAAGGCTGATAGTGCCTACAACGTATTTTATGGAAAAGCCCTTCCAAAATTGGACCCGCAACACATCTGAAATTATTGGAACCGTTTTTATATATGCCGATTATGGAGTGCCCATAGATAAGTTACGCAACGAACTGACCCGAATTTTAGAGGGCAATAACGATTGGGACGGAAAAACCAATGTGCTTCAGGTTACCAATGCCGGAGAAAAAACAATTGAGCTAAGGGCTTTGGTCAGTTCCAGGAGTTCATCTATTTCGTGGGATTTAAGAGTGGATGTAAGAGAAAAACTCATCACGTTTTTGCAGAATAATTATCCCGAGTATCTGCCCAGAAGCCGCATTAGCCTAGAAAATGAGGATGTATCGACCTCTGAGTAAAACCTTATTTTTAAACTTCAACCTTAGTAATAGCAATTGTGTAATTATAGTTTGTTCACCTTATTATCTTATTTTTTTCGTTCAAATACATAACCGATAAGCCAATAAAGTTAGGTTGCATATGAATGTGCTAAAAGATAACAAAGCCCGCAGAAACATTTGCGGGCTTTGTTATCTAAAAATGATATTTTAACGACTACTGTTTGGTATAACTACTACCTCATTCTACTGTATTAAGATATCAGCTCTTTATATTCATCTGCAGAGAGCAAATCATTAAGCTCGGCTGCATTTTTTACTTTTATTTTTACCATCCAACCACCTTTGTAGGGCTCTAGGTTCACAATTTCCGGTTTGTCTTCAAGCTCGGGGTTAACCTCAATTATAGTGCCTGCAACAGGCATGTATAAGTCCGAAACAGTTTTAACGGCTTCGATACTGCCAAAAACCTCTTCTTTATCTAAATCGTCACCTTTGGTTTCAATCTCAACAAAAACAATATCACCCAATTCGCCTTGTGCAAAGTCAGTGATGCCAACTGTGGCTATATCGCCATCTATTAATACCCACTCGTGGTCTTTTGTGTATTTCAAATTTTCGGGAATATTCATCTGTCTGCTTTTATAAATTAGTAATATCAAAGATAAAACAAAAAAATCATTTTATAGCTGTTGGCTTATAGCTTATAGCCATTAGCTATCAGCCATTAGCCATCCGCCATCAATGAATCTCATCAAAGTTATACGGTGTTGCCTGGTACACATAGTAATTTAGCCAATTGGTAAACATTAGGCTGGCGTGGCTTCTCCATTTAACGGCGGGATCTTTAGCGGTGTCGTCGTCGGGAAAATAGTTTTTTGGAATGGCAATATCTTCACCTTTCTCCAAGTCCCTGAAATACTCCTCTCGTAAGGTAAAGGGATCGTACTCGGCATGGCCCGTGATAAATATCAAACGCTTGTCGGGCGAAATAACCATGTGTACACCTGCCTCGTCCGATTCGGCCAATATTTTTAGCTCAGATATTTTATCTATATCCTTACGACGCACTCCTGTAAAGCGTGAGTGCGGTGCAAGAAACAAATCGTCGAAACCTCGCATTAAAGGTTCTTTTAAGTCTATTACCTTGTGCTCGAACACACCGAAAAGCTTGCTCCCCAGCTTATATTTTGGTATTCCATAATGGTAATATAAACCGGCTTGTGCTCCCCAGCAAATATGCAGTGTGCTGGTTACGTTCTGCCTGCCCCATTCCATAATTTCTTTCAGCTCATCCCAATAGGTCACCTCGTCAAACTCTAAATGTTCAACTGGCGCTCCGGTAATTATCATACCATCATACTTTTTACTTTTCACCTCTTCAAAAGTCCTGTAAAAATTAGATAGGTGCTCCTTTGGAGTCGATTTTGGAGAGTGGGTGCGTGTCATTAATAAGTCCACCTCAACTTGTAAAGGGGTGTTCGACAATACACGCATAATTTGAGCTTCGGTGGTAATTTTTAACGGCATCAGGTTAAAAACAACTATTTTCAACGGTCTAATATCCTGATGAACAGCCCGTGACTCGTCCATAACAAAAATATTTTCGTTTTCAAGAACGCTACGAGCGGGTAATTTATCGGGAATTTTTATTGGCATATTAAAATTTTAAACAAGTGTATTGTAAACAACAAAGGCCGCAAAGTACGGCCTAAATTATGTAATAACAATGATATTTTACCGCTTTATTAATCCAAAGAACAGAATATTGAGCGTGTTTTGTAATTGTTCCACCATGTCTTCGTATTTGTTTGAAGCTAAAAACATGGGCAGTTCAATACCCTTTAGGGCTAAGGCAATAGCCATGGCTCCCAAATGCACATTTTTCATCTGAAAAGTGCCGTCTGCAATACCTTCCTTGATGATTTGTTCTATCATCTCTACTTCTATTTTCTCGGTATTTTCTTTTACTGCTTTAACAAACTCAATTCCACCAAATCGTTCGTCCGTTAGGGCTTTGAAATAGTTATTTAGTTCACTCACCGTTTTCATTCGGGTAAGAACATAGTCGTTCAGTTTTTCCTTAGAATTTTGGGATGATTTTACCACCTCTTTTAAGTTGGCGATTAAAACTCCTTGCTCTTTATCAATTACAGCCTGAAAAATTTCCTCTTTATTTTTAAAATAATAATATAAAGAGCTTTTGCCTTTATGCAATTCTTGGGCAATATCCTCCATGGTCGTTTTCTTGTAGCCAAATTTGGCAAACAAGATCTGCGCAGCTTCTAAAATCGAGACTCTTACAGATTCGTTGTAGTTAAGGTTTTCTGTTGTCATAAGGTATTTCAGGATTTCTTTAGTTACAAATGTATGAAATTACCATTGCACTTAAAAGAAATTAAGCTCTTAATATGCAGGTTAATGGTATTTTTTATTGCTACGTTCTAAACGGAACATGCCAGAATAAACGAAATATCTGGATGCGCCATAAATAGTCGATTAGTCAAGCTCCTAAAATCATTGGCTTACAAGCTCAAAATCTAACTGTTTTTTAATTAAATTGGCTTTAGCAACAAGTATCCTCACTGCATCGCCTAACTGATATTTTTTATTGAATTTTCGACCTACAATACAATAGTTTTCTTCATCGAAGCGATAAAAATCGTCATCCAAGTTGCGTATGGAAACCATGCCTTCGCATTTATTCTCGTCGAGCTCTACATAAAAGCCCCACTCGGTAACACCGGATATAACACCGCTAAACTCGCTGCCAACATGTTCCTTCATAAACTCAACTTGCTTCAACTTAATGGATGCTCGTTCGGCTTCGGCGGCAGTAACCTCCATTTTTGAACAGTGCTTGCACTCTTCTTCCGTTTCTTCCTCATTGGCCGACTTACCGTCTGCTAGATATAGGCTAAGCAAGCGGTGAACTATCATGTCGGGATAGCGACGGATGGGCGATGTGAAATGGGAATAGTATTTAAAAGCTAATCCGTAGTGCCCCACGTTGTTGGTGGAATAGGATGCTTTGGCCATGGTTCGTATAGCCAAGGTTTCAATAATATTCTGTTCCTTTTTCCCCTGCACTTGTTGCAGCAAACGGTTAATGGAACTGCTGATACGCTCATTGCCCATAGGCATAGCTTCATAACCGAACTTGCGCACAAAGCGGGCAAAATTTTCAAATTTATCGGGATCCGGATTATTGTGTACCCTGTAAACGAATGTTTTGGGCTTACCTACACCCTTGGTAACTTCTTTATTACCAATAAACTCTGCCACCCTTTTATTAGCCAGTAGCATAAATTCCTCAATCAATTTATTCGCATCTTTCGACTCCTTAAAATAAACTCGGAGTGGCTTGCCTTTTTCATCAATATCAAACTTAACCTCGGATCGTTCAAACGAAATAGCACCGTTAGCAAAGCGCTGCTTGCGCAGTCCTTTGGCCAGTTTGTCGAGTGTAAGCATCTCCTGCTTATAATCTCCCTCACCGGTTTCTATAACTTCTTGTGCCTCTTCATAGCTAAAGCGTCTGTCGCTAAGTATCATTGTTTTGCCATACCACGTATCAAGTAGGTTAGCCTGATCATCCAATTCAAAAACTACCGAGAAACATAGTTTTTCTTCGTTCGGGCGTAAGGAACATATATTGTTGCTCAAACGTTCGGGCAGCATGGGCACCACTCTATCTACTAGGTAAACGGAAGTGGCACGCTCATAACCTTCTTTGTCGATAAGGGTATTTGGCTTAACGTAGTGCGTAACATCGGCAATATGAACCCCAACTTCCCAGTTGCCGTTGGGTAACTTCTGCAGCGAAAGTGCATCGTCAAAGTCCTTGGCATCGGCAGGGTCGATGGTAAACGTAACGGTTTGCCGGAAATCGCGACGTCCCTTCCTATCTTCATCACTGATTGTTTCGCTGATTTTTTCGGCAGCTTCAACAACCTTTTCAGGGTAGTGGTATGGTAAATCAAACTCGGCTAAGATAGCGTGCATCTCGGCATTGTTTTCACCGGCATCGCCCAACACATCAATGATTTCGCCAAAGGGGTTTTTGGTGTAATCTTCCCAATCTGTTATTCTCCCTACGGCCAGTTGTCCGGCTTTGGCACCGTTCAGTTTGTTCAGAGGGATAAATAAATCCTTGAACATGACCTTTTTATTGGTAACCAAAAAAGCAAAATCCTTCGACATTTCTATGGAACCCACAAAAGTGTCGCGTTTTCGTTCGATTACCTCTACCACTTCACCTTCGGCCGAACGTCTGCGTTTTTTTGCAAAAGTTTGCACTTTTACCAAGTCGCCATTAAGGGCATTTTTAAGGTTTTGCTGGCTAACAAATATATCATCACCAACGCCATCCTGGGGCACAATATATGCAGCTCCCGTGCTGGTGGCATCAACGGTGCCCACAACAAATGATCCACGTGATAGTAGTTTGAACTTGCCTTTGGATACTTCGGTTAAAAAACCACTCTCCAGGAGTTCGTACAACACCTCCACAACACCTTGTTTTAAGGTGGCTTTTTTTAATTCGAGCAAATCCGAAATTTGCTTATAATTAAAAGTTTGCTTTGGGTTATTCGTGAATATGCCCTGGATAAGGCCAATTATTTGATTCTTTTTTAATCCCTTTTTTTTCTTCTTTGGTTTATTTGTACCACTCATGGGTATATCGTTTTATTTAGTATCCGCAAAATAACACTTTTAACATTGATTAGTATCATTTGCAAGCTTATAATTTTGTCAAGAATAAAGATGGTTCATCAAATTTTATGGAATCAACTATAACCTTGTACATAAATATGAAGTATAAATAGTATTTACACGATACTTCAGTAATAGTTGAAACAATGTATTTTAGTTTTCCTAACATATTAAAAACCTGGTGTTGCATTTTGTTGCTTTGGATACCTACCCATGATGGTGGTTTGATGGGGCAAATCGAAGGGAACAATAGAAATCAGATGAATAGAGTTGACTCTGCCAATATGAAACAGGGGCATTGGTTGATTATGAAAAATGGTAGTTTAGTAGAAGAAGGCGAGTATGTGAATAATGTTAAAGAGGGTGTTTGGAAGGCATACTTCCCAAATGACACATTAAAAAGCCAAGTTACTTTTGCAGGAGGAAAGGCTAAGGGTGATGCCAAATTTTATTATGAGGACGGAACGTTGCGCGAATGTGGTAATTGGCAGGTGGACCATTGGGAAGGCAGTTACAAGTATTATTATCAGTCGGGAGAGTTGTCGTACGATTGGTTTTACAACGATGAGGGAAAGCGCGAGGGGAAGCAAACTTATTTTTACAGCAATGGTAAAACAATGTATCAGGGTCAATGGGATAATGGTAAAACGGAAGGCGCATTGCAGGTGTATAATGACAAGGGGATATTAGTTCAGGAAAAAATCTTTGCGAATGGTCAATTTGCCGAAATAAAAGAACCTGCTGAAAACCCTAAAAGTACTAGCGCTAGATTTATGGGTACAGGTTCGCACACCATTTATAATTTGAATGGTCAGATTGAAGAGAAAGGGTTTTTTGTAAAAGGTACTTTGTTTGACGGACAAAAATTCTTTTACAATGAGGAGGGAGAGCAAATCTCAACAATTGCTTATAAAAATGGAATTAAAGTAGATCTATAAAAGTAACGAACCACTTTACCGTCTATTTTTTAAATATATAACTGGACTAAGCAGGCACTACCAAAACCGGAACATGCGTATTTTCTATTAATGATACATCCGTTTGGCCAAAAAAAGTTTTATGTATAAATCCATGGTTATGGTGACCAATAACCACCATATCAGCGTGCAGCTTATCAATTTCGGCAGTCAGCATTTCAACCGTACCTCCGTTAATCAACAAACTTTCGGCAACTATACCTTTAGTAATTAGGTTGTCCGACAGACTTTTTAGTTTGCGATGATGGGATTTTAACTCTGTTGCCCTCATATCGCGAATGTATTGTGGACCAACCTCATAACCAACAAAATCGGGTTCGGGTGCCGAGATGTGAACTATCCAAAGTTTTGCTTTAAAATGCCAGGCTTGTGCATAGGCTGTTTCCAGTACTTTATCGGTACCTTCCTTTAAGTCAACTGCAACTAATATGTTTTGCATAGCGTGTGGAAATTAAATAGAGATTGGGCAATAGCACACTAAAGTACTAAATGAAAGCGAGAAAAGCATAATAGTTATTTACGAATAGCGCATAAAAATGGCTGTTCCTATAAAAAGAAACAGCCTTATCTATTTTTTATTGATGTAGCCTTCCAATGAAGGTTTATTGTTTTTCCTCAGAAGCGCTATCTTTTTCCTTTTCGTTACGGGCATTTTTAAATTCTTTCATGCCCTGGCCTAAACCTTTCATCAGTTCAGGGATCTTACGACCTCCAAAAAGTAATACAACCACCAAAATAATTAAGATCCACTCATAGCCCCCCATGAAGCCGCAGAAATAAACTGAATTTAATACCATAACACTTTATTTTTTACAAAAATAGCAATAAAACTGCACTTATTAAAAAAATGCCTTAAATATATCGTTTCCGTTGGCAAAAATAAGCAAACTAAACAGAATAACCATACCGGTTATTGTGGCATATTCCAAAAACTTATCGCTGGGTTTACGTCCCGATACCATTTCGTACAATAAAAACAGCACGTGACCGCCGTCTAAGGCAGGTATTGGCAATATATTCATAAACGCCAATATAATGGATAGAAATCCTGTCAGCTCCCAAAATTGGGGCCAGTTCCACGTTGCCGGAAACATACCGCCTATGGCTCCAAAACCTCCAAGCTGCTTCACACCTTCTTTCGAGAATATCAGCTTCAGCGATTTAACATAGTTCATCAGTGTATCTACTCCTCGCGAAATACCGGCGGGCAAGGCTTCCCAAAAACCATAGGTTGTTTTTGTTTGTTTAAAAAAATCGGATTCGAGATGTGCTCCAATAAGACCTTTTTCAGAAATTTCGCATCTAATTGTTGTGTCGGTATTGTTACGGATTAGGCCCATGGTAACCCGTTTGCCTTTATTTTGAGCAAACTGCTTTGTTACATCTGTATAATATAGGGTTTCTTCTCCGTTAATTGAAACAATGCGGTCGCCGGCTTCAAAACCTGCAGATTCTGCATTATCTCCCTTAATCACCTCCTTAATAACAAAAGGCATTCTTATCTGGGCCAGAGTTTTTATTTCCTGATCCAGTACCATCTTACCAAAGTCGGCAGGGATAGGAAGCAAAAAAGTAGAGTCGCCTCTTTTTACTGTTAGTTCAGTGGCTTCTTCCAGTAATATGAAAGAAGCTATATCGCCTGCTGATTCTACTTTAAAGGTATCTACGTAGGTAACCACATCGCCATCGTTTAATCCAATTTCGTGTGCCAGCGGATGGTACGCGAAACCATATTTGGCATCGTCTACATCGATGTAGGATTCTCCATAAGTAAAAAGTATCATCCAAAAAATAAAGAAGGCCAACAGAAAGTTCACCAACACACCACCAATCATTATTAATAAACGTTGATAGGTAGGCTTTGATCTGAATTCGTAGGGTTTGGGCTCCTCTGCCATGGCTTCCTTGTCCATGGACTCATCTATCATGCCCGATATCTTTACGTAACCACCCAAAGGCAGCCATCCGATACCGTATTCTGTATCACCTTTTTTAAATTTGAAAAGTGAAAACCAAGGATCGAAGAAAAGATAGAATTTCTCGACCCGGGTATTAAACAATTTGGCAAAAAAGAAATGGCCAAACTCATGTAATATAACTAATATCGAAAGGCTTAGAAGTAACTGCCCGGCTTTTATAACAATATCCATTTAAATTATTTTCATTTTTTTGAAGCTACAAATATATTTCTTTTTTGGCATTAAAAAAGTATTAATTGCAAAGTTGTGGTTATCAGTTTACTTTAACTATTTCACCATGCTCATCATCAACTTGCTAAGATTTTAATATTTTACATTCCAATCAGTCCTTGCGCTATTCTTCGGGCCTCGGTGTCGGTTTTAAAATAATCGTCGATACTTGGCTTTTGAACAAAACTGACTTTAGCCATTGTTTTTTCAATGATATCCGACATTTGTAAAAAACCTATACTATTGTGCAAAAACCCTTCAACAGCTACTTCGTTAGCAGCGTTCATTATGCAGGGCATATTACCTCCTGTGTGCATTGCATCGTAGGCAATACTTAAGTTCCGGAAGGTTTGCCTATCCGGCTTTTCAAAACTCAGGTTTGGATAATCCATAAAGTTGAAGCGAGGGAAATCGGATGTAAAACGATCGGGGTAGGTGAGGGCGTATTGAATAGGCAAGCGCATATCGGGCAAGCCCATTTGTGCTTTCATGGAGCCGTCGGTAAACTGAACAATGCTGTGCACTATGCTCTGCGGATGCACGATAACGTCGATTTGCTCAGGTTTTAGTCCGAAAAGCCAGCGGGCTTCTATCACTTCCAAACCTTTGTTCATCATACTGGCCGAATCGATGGTTATCTTATTTCCCATCTCCCAGTTGGGATGGTTCAGTGCCTGTTCGGGTGTAACATTGCTTAAGAAAGCGGTGTTTTTTCCTCTGAACGGTCCGCCCGAAGCGGTCAGGTAGATTTTTTCGATAGGGTTATGGAATTCACCTGCAAGGCATTGAAATATAGCCGAATGTTCGGAATCGACAGGCAAGATGGGTATTCTGTTTTTTGCGGCCAGTTCTGTAATTATGTCACCGGCTACCACCAGGGTTTCCTTGTTGGCCAGTGCGATAACTTTTCCTGCCTTAATGGCGTTAATAGTCGGTAGCAAACCCGCAAAACCTACCATGGCAGTAAGCACGATGTCCACGGTACCCATTTCTACTACCTGTGCAATAGCTTGGTCGCCCGCATATACTTTGATGGGCAAATCTTTAAGTGCCTCTTGCAATTGGTGGTATTTATCTTTATTACCAATGACCACCGTGTTGGGCAAAAAAGTGCGGCATTGCTGCACCAATTTACCTATTTGATTGTTGGCAGTTAAAACTTCAACTTCAAATTGATCGGGATGCTTCGATATTACCTCCAAGGTTTGTGTACCTATGGATCCGGTTGATCCCAATACGGCTACTCGCTTTTTTTCGTTATTAGTATTTGGCAAAATTTCGATGTTTGTATGTAACTTAAATAGGTGTGTTTATAACAATTGGCAATTAGGCTGTTTTGCCAATAAACAATGTTGATTTAGCGTATTAAGTTGCCCTAATTATTCAAATAAAATATATCCGGTGGGGTCTAACGGCGCACCTTGATGCCATAATTCAAAATGTAGGTGAGGGCCTGTGGTAAGCTCGCCGGAGTTACCTACGTTGGCGATTGCTTCACCTGCCACAATTTTTTCGCCCGACTTTTTAAGCAGTCGGGAATTGTGCTTGTAGCAGGATATGAGATCGCCATTGTGTTGTATCATAATGGTATAACCTGTTTCAACCGTCCAACCCGAAAAAATAACCGTGCCAGCCATAATGGATAGTACTGTTTCGCCCGGAGGGGCAACTATGTCCACTCCAAAGTGACCTTCGCTTTCGATAAACTTTTTTACGACGATGCCTTTTAAAGGCGAGTAAAAATAGATTTGATTAAGTTCTGGTATTTTCTCGGAGCTTTCGAGTACGGAGAGGTTGTATTTTTCTTCTTCTTCAACCTGCTGTCTAAATACCTGGTCGTCGTTGCTTTTATCAAAGGATACTTTTTGCGGTTTCCCGGAAACGGAATTATTGTTTTCCTCCTCATCCGAAGGAGGAACCTCACCAGTAATAACGGATTTGATAGATTGGAAAAAACGGTCGCGTTTATCAATTTCCAATATCAATGAATCTACCCTATTAATATTGCGCACCATCACTCTGCGTTCATTCCCATCGGGATAGCCGGGAATATACTCTTTAAGTCCAGTATATGCTATTAAAAGTGTTACTAGCAGTACCAAAATAATAGCCAAGGAACCTACCACCGTAAATACATTAAGCCGCGATAATCGCATACGCCAAACCTCTTCGTAGGTTTGTTCGTTAAATATGGCTAGGCGATATTTATTGCGTATGTTACGGAAAAGTTTTTTTTTGGTTTTTGGTGTAGCCATTTGTGTAAAATGAGGATGAATTTGATAGCTGCAAAGTTACAAAAATATACGGCTTACGGAATTGGATGTTTCAAAATTAAAACGCATTGTGATTTGCAAGAAGAATTGGGGTGTAATTAGTTGATTGATTGAGTAATTCCTAATTTTATAACTAAATTGATATATTTTATTTGGAATACTGATTGAAACACACTATATTTGCAACCGCAAAAAAGGATACTATTCATGTAACGATATATTGCGGGGTGGAGCAGTTGGTAGCTCGTTGGGCTCATAACCCAAAGGTCGTCAGTTCGAGTCTGGCCCCCGCTACTCAAAAAAAGTGAAGCAATAGCACTATAAAATACATTGCGGGATGGAGCAGTTGGTAGCTCGTTGGGCTCATAACCCAAAGGTCGTCAGTTCGAGTCTGGCTCCCGCTACTTAAAAAGCCGAAAGATTAATATCTTTCGGCTTTTTTTACTTTATTTAGGCAGTATGTTTTACACCTACATCAAGCCAGCCCTTTTTTATTCATTGAACCTGAGCTGGTGTAATAGTCAGCACCATCCTTTGTTAGCTTTAATGTTTGGCTCCCTAACCTTACCGTATTAAGCAAACTCAGTTCAAAATCAGCCACTGTATTGCCCTCACTTATATAGTAATCTATATTGGGTTCGCCATTAGATGAAGGGCTTCTACATTAAAACTTACAGTGTCGCTTAATTCTTTACCATCCTCAGTAATAGTTGCCGACAAAACGTAATTACCACTTCTGAGCTCAAAAGATTCATTATCGAAATTACCATTGTTCGTAATTAAAGTCACATCTCTCCCCCATGTAATAGATTGATTATTTCTATTATTTAGATTGATTACAGCTCAGGTTCTTTTATGGAATGTATAATTTGACCTAATTTATTAGCAAGGCAGTATTTTTTTTGCGTGTCCAATTGAATGGCAAAGCTAAGCCAATGGAATATATCAGCTTCTCTTTAAATCCAAGAGATCCTTAAATTATGGAGATTCTAACACGATAAATTGTTGGATATTATTAAAATGAGTGATTGAAAAAGAAATGAGATACCTGCCTTCGCAGGTATGTTTTAGAAATGTTTAACTCTTCATTTGAATGGCCTATATTTCAGAAGCAAATGCATTTGCTTTGGTCTTTATTTGACCAACAGGTAACGAAAAATTAAATTTGCAGCCATCGGAGCACTCTTCGTCCACCCAAATTTTGCCATCCATTTTTTCCACAAATTCTTTACAAAGTATCAGGCCAAGGCCACTGCCTTTGTTGCCTGAGTTTCCTTCGTTCACAAAAAACTCTTCTTTCTTTTCAAATATGGTAGCAATTTCTTTACGCGACATGCCTTCGCCAGCATCTTTTACGCTAATTATCACGCTATTACTTTTTTGTTCTGCTCGTATTTGAATTGTTCCAAATTGCGAAGAGAATTTAATGGCATTGGAAATTAAATTGCGAAGTACAACTCGCAGCAAATTATGATCGGCATGAACATTTAAGTTTGAAGGTATTATCGTGTTAAGTGTAATGTGTTTGGTAAAAGAGGAGTAGTGAAGTACTTGTGTGGTATTGTCAATAATTTCTTTAACATTTACAGTCTCAGTGTCTACTAAAATGTCTCCACGTTGCGTGTTGGCCCAACTTAAAAGGTTCTCTAACAGGTGATATGTTGAGGCGGATGATTCTCGAACTGCCGATAGCAAAGATTTAATTTCTTCGTGATCAAATTGATCCATCTCAATATATAAATCCAAAAGTTCTTTTAAACCCCCAACAGGTCCTCTTAAATCGTGGGCTATGATTGAGAGCAATTTTTCGCGGGCTTTATTGCTAATGTGCAAATTGCTATTGGCAATGGCTAGTTTTTTTCTGCTTTTGGTAATTATCTTATTCGATTTGCGGAGCTGTTTCCTTTGCACCGCCAAAAAACTACCCAAAACAAGTAAAATAAAGGCAAATGCGCCAATGGTGTAAATTACAGTATTGCGACTTTTAAGCTTGGCGGCATTTAACTCCTGTTGCACTTGTAACAATTCTATCTCCTTGTCTTTTTCCTTGCTCTTAAATTCGGCTTCGTATTTTAGGAGTTCCTCGGACATGGCTATTTGGGAAAGGCTATCGGAAATTGTTCTATACTTTAAATCGTAATACCAAGCAGAGTCTGGATTTAATAGAAAGGTGTAGGCTTGATTTAGGTTTTTGAATATAAGAGCTGATAATTTCGTGTCTTTATTATTATTAAAATTTAAGGATTGATGAGCGCAAGATATTGCTAAATTATATTCTCCTTTTGTTATGTATAGTGTGGTTAAGTTGTGGTAATTGTTTGCAAGGCTTTTTGTGTTGTTGGAATTTTCATTAATTTCGATAGCTAATTTCAAATACTTTTCAGCCAAAATTAAATTGTTAAGTTCTCTATAGCAGGAAGAAATATTATTGTAAAGAAATTCTTTTTGATTGTAGTTATCTGACTCTGATATTTTTATTTCAAGATCCAAAAATTCATCTAATGCCTTTCTGAAGTCTTCTTTTTTAATTAAAACTACACCAAGGTTAAGTTGGTATGGGATAGTGTATTTTTTGTAATCCATACTATTGTAGCATAATTTTAATGCTTGTTCAAATTTTATTTCTGCAAACTGATAGTTGCCAGTTTCAGAATAAATTTTGCCAATATTATTAAAACACTCTGCCATACCAAGTGTGTCTTTATTTGAGATAAAAGTATTTAATGCATGATTGGTGTATAGATTGGCTTTTATCGAATTAATATTAAAGAGATATTTCCCAAGAAACAATTCACAGTAGGCAATTCCAACTGAATCTTTAATTGTTTTAAGAATGAAAATAGAACGGTTTATTAGACTGTCAATTTCATTTGCTAAGGCATAATTTTTCTGGATATTGGCTAGTCTATAATAAGAAGCTGCTTCCAGTTTTGGAATATGACCTTCTTGACTTTCAGAGATGAATACATTTAATATAGAATCCTGTTTTTCTGGGGAATAGTTGTTAATTTGTAATTTCAATTTATTATTTCCCTCAAGGAAAGTGAGTGTGTCAGACTTAAATAAGTTTATAATAGTATTTTGTGATCCAATATGGGGGCTGAAACAAAGAAATCCGACAATAAAAACATGTTGGAAAAAGTTCATATCATCGGATTTTAAGTTTTATTGATTATTTAAATTTCATTATCACCATAGTCAACGGCAATAATTTCTGATTTAGGACCTCTAAGTATGGTTGTAGAGGTAGATTCTAATAATACCTTCACGCCTCTTTCCATCAGGCCTATTTCATTGGGAGTAACCACAATTTTGTCAGCGAATATTTTGTACTTCTCGCTGGTTCCTGCATAAGAGAAAGCAACCACTCTGTACAATTGCGACTGATTCTTAATTATGCCCCCACCGGTTAATTCAGGCTTACTATCTGCCGGTAGTTTGGCAGCAACTCTAATTTCAATGTTTTCAATTTCGGATGCTCCTTTTTTTACTGTTGCAACATTTACATAGGGAATTAATTTTTTCATTTTGTTTTTTTAGTTTATGTCGCTATAAATCAAGGATTCCAAAAGTATAAAAAAAATAAATATCCTCCCAGAACAATTTGTGTTTTTATATTTATAGCTACAGATTAATAAATACGATTCCTGTAAAAGTAAAAAAGAAATTTATTATTTAGCTTTTAGGAGTATTAATTATTGACTTATTTATATTGACTTACTTAGTTTAGCACATGTAAGGAAATGTGCGGTAGCGGGGGGCTGCACTTAAATCAAATGCAGCCTTATTTATTTCATTTAACCACGAGATACAATCTCGCGGCAGCGGAGGGAAAGTAAAATTGTGCTTTTTTGAATGTTGCATGAGGTATTCTACATAACTTCCCATACTAGCATTGATATATGGATGTTATTAAGAATCAATATAAATATTTAAAAAGCGTCTCCGGTTCACAATCCTATCAATTATTCACCTAGAAACGATAACTTTCAAATTAAACACATCAATCAATTTAATTAAGATGGAATTCTGTTTCGCGTAGAATTGTGGACAGCCTTTTTACCAATTGAGGCCGGGATTAATAAACATTGGAAGTATTGTAATCTTTGGGAACAAAAAAATCCCCACTCAAATGAATGAGCAGGGATTTTTTACTATATAATATCGATCTATTATCTAAATGTCTAACAGTCTAACAGAAAAACCTATTAAAGCGTTCTTGTTACCTCAACTTCTTCAAAAGCTTCGATAAAGTCACCTTCTTTAATGTCGTTATAGTTTGCAATATTAACACCACATTCGTAACCTGAGGCTACCTCTTTGGCATCGTCTTTAAAGCGCTTAAGAGCACCTAAAACACCGGTGTAAATAACAATACCTTCGCGTATCAATCGAACCCTAGAATTACGTTTTATTTTTCCGTCCTTAACCATACAACCGGCAATGGTTCCCACTTTGGTTATATTAAATACTTCGCGGACTTCCAGAGTGGCATTAATCTGCTCTTTTATTTCGGGCGAAAGCATACCTTCCATGGCCAGCTTAAGCTCTTCGATAGCATCGTAGATGATGGAATATAGACGGATGTCTATTTCTTCTTTCTCGGCTATTTTCCTGGCTGCCACTGAAGGGCGTACCTGGAAACCAATAACGATGGCATTTGATGCGGCGGCAAGCATGATGTCGGATTCTGATATTTGACCTACAGCCTTATGTATCACGTTCACCTGAATTTCTGCAGTCGATAGTTTTATCAAGGAGTCGGCAAGTGCTTCGATAGATCCATCCACGTCACCCTTAACAATAACATTAAGTTCCTGGAAGTTACCAATAGCAATACGTCGGCCTATTTCATCCAGTGTAATATGCTTTTTGGTTCTAATTCCTTGTTCACGCTGAAGCTGGGTACGTTTGTTTGTAATTTCCTTTGCATCGCGTTCGCTTTCCATCACGTTAAATTTCTCTCCTGCCTGAGCTGCACCGTTTAATCCTAACATCAGAACAGGTTCCGAAGGTCCTGCGGAATCAACTTTTTGGTTACGCTCGTTAAACATGGCTTTTACGTGGCCCATATAGCTGCCGGCAAGTATTACGTCGCCAACTTTAAGAGTTCCTGATTGAACAAGCACGGTGGTTACAAAACCACGACCTTTGTCTAATGATGATTCTATTACCGAACCTACCGCTCTTTTATCTTTAACGGCTTTCAGCTCTAACATGTCGGCTTCGAGCAGCACTTTTTCGAGCAATACTTCTATGTTAATACCGTTTTTAGCCGATATCTCTTGACACTGATATTTTCCTCCCCAGTCTTCTACCAAGTAGTTCATATTAGCTAGTTCTTCTTTTATCCTGTCGGGGTTTGCACCCGGTTTATCAATTTTGTTGATGGCAAAAACGATGGGTACGCCAGCGGCGGCAGCATGGTTGATGGCTTCAATGGTTTGAGGCATCACGTTATCATCGGCAGCGATGATAATTATGGCAATATCGGTTACTTGTGCACCACGTGCACGCATGGCAGTAAACGCCTCGTGACCGGGTGTATCAAGGAAGGTTATTCTACGACCTGAATCCAGAGATACGGAGTATGCCCCAATATGCTGAGTTATTCCTCCCGCTTCACCTTGTATAACGTTAGCTTTACGGATGTGGTCGAGTAAGGAAGTTTTACCATGATCGACGTGTCCCATCACAGTAACGATGGGCGAACGTTCTTCGAGCATTGTTACGTCCTCTATCTCATCTTCTTCGATGGCTGCGGCCACTTCCACGCTAATAAACTCAACCGTGTGGTTGAATTCCTCTGCAACAAGAGATATGGTTTCAGCATCCAAACGTTGGTTGATAGATACAAATAAACCGAGGCTCATACAGGAGGCTATAATTTGGTTTACCTGAACGTCCATCATGGTAGCCAATTCGGCTACGGTAACAAATTCGGTTACTTTTATTACATTTTTATCATAGTTGGCTGCCTCTGACTCTGCCATATTTCGTTGGCTTACCGCATCACGCTTATCACGTCGGTGGCGAGAGGCTTTCGACTTACCTTTAGTGGCTGTGAGCCTAGCCAAAGTATCTTTAATTTGTTTTTGGACGTCCTGCTCGGTAATCTCCGCCTTAACTGGACGACGGTGAACGGCAGGTTTTACATTCCTACGTGGAGCATTGGCGCCAGCACCCGTGCGTTGATTCGCATCTGCTGGTCGCGGACTGCCCGGCGTACGGGGGGGTCTGCCTGTTCCTGTTCCTGTTCCTGTTCCTGTTCCTGTTCCACCTGTGGCAGGTGGTCTTTGTCCTCCAGGAGTTCTTTGTCCTCCTGCATGTCTTTGTCCAGCAGGTTGATTCGATTTTTCGTTAATGTTAACGCGCTCCTTATCCTTGCGGATACGTTTACGTTTTTTCTTCTTTTTATCGGCTGCGCTTTCCGATCTGCTTGGTGTTGCCGGTAATTCAATTTTACCTACCACTGTAGGTCCTGAAAGTTTTTTAAACTGGGTAGGTTTAAAAAGGGCGTTGACATCTGCAACACTTGTATCGGCAGTATCCACTTTTGTTAAGCTTTTTGCCACAGGCTGTTCTGTTGGTTTGCTTTGTTCTGTTGGTTTACTTTGTTCTGTTTTTTGCACTGGTGTTTTAGACTCCTCTTTTTTTGATGCCCCGGCATCTTTTTTATCATCTATTATCCTTGGCGCAGCAGCACTTGTTGTGGTTGCAGCGGGATTTGCTTTTTTAGGAGCCTCTGTTTTACGGGGTTTGTTAAGGGAATCAACATCTATTTTCCCTACCACCTTGGGTTCCTCAATGTTTTGTTTGGCAGTTGGTATATGAGGAACCTCTATGGGCTTTTTCTCTTTCTTTTGGGGCTCAGGCTCTTTTTGAGCTACAATTTTTTCTACAGGAACTTTGGGCTCCTCTTTGGGGGCCGTCACTTTAGCTTCTTCTTTTTTAGGCTGCTCAACAGGTTTCTTTTTGTTGAACTGGTCTAAATCAATTTTACCTAAAATTTTTGGCTCTTCGGTTTTTGGAGCAATCACCTTTTCCGTTTTCGGTTCCGGTTTCTCCTCTTTAGGGCTCGGAGCTAAATCTTTTCTTACATCTTCTATCGAGATGGTTTCTTTGTAAGACTTTTGCTTGCCAAGTTCTTCCGATTTTTTGCGCACGTTAAGATCGGTACTGTATTCGTTTTGGATATGACGATACATGTCTTCCGATACTTTTTCGTTGGGATTCGTTACTACTTCGAATCCTTTTTTATGTAAGAACTCAACAATGGTTTGAATCCCTACATTAAACTCTCGGGCTACTTTACTTAGTCTATTTGTTTTACCAACTGCCATATTGGGGATTAAATGTTTCTCTAAATTTTGTTCCTAAAATATTGACTCACACAAAAATACTTGAATTATTCAAATTCTGCGCTCAATATGCGTATAACTTCTCGGATGGTTTCTTCTTCCAGATCGGTACGTTTCACTAAATCCTCCACACTAAGGTCGAGTACCGATTTAGCGGTGTCGCAGCCTATGGCTTTTATTTCATCAAGAATCCACCCTTCAATTTCGTCTGTAAACTCATCTAAGCTTACATCTTCGTCGTCCACTTCCATTTCGCGGTAAACATCAATCTCGTAACCTGTCAGCTGACTGGCCAGCTTAATGTTCAATCCACCTTTGCCAATGGCAAGGCTCACCTCATCGGGACGTAAATATACTTGTGCTCTCTTATCATCCTCAAAGAGTTTGATATTGGTTATCTTGGCGGGGTTGAGCGAGCGTTGAATAAACAGTGTAACATTGGTTGTGTAATTAATCACATCGATGTTCTCATTGCGTAACTCACGCACAATACCATGAATCCTTGATCCTTTCATGCCCACACAAGCACCAACTGGGTCGATGCGTTCGTCGTAAGATTCCACGGCCACTTTGGCTCTTTCGCCCGGCATGCGTACAATCTTTTTTATCGTAATCAATCCGTCGAATATCTCGGGAACTTCCAATTCGAACAAACGTTCCAGGAAAACCGTTGATGTGCGCGAAATAATAATCAAAGGATTGTTGTTTCTGATTTCTACCCTAACAACAACGGCTCTAATGTTATCGCCTTTGCGAAAAAAGTCCGAAGGTATTTGCTCTGCTTTGGGCATTATCAGTTCGTTGCCTTCGTCGTCCAATACAAGGATTTCTCTTTTCCATATTTGATAAACCTCGCCGGTGATGATTTCACCAATCTTATCCTTATATTTATGATAGATGTTATCTTTTTCAAGTTCTAAGATACGAGCAGATAGGTTTTGACGCAGACTAAGAATGGCCCGTCTTCCGAAATCCAGAAAGCGAACTTCGTCGGTTACTTCTTCACCTACCTCATAATCTTCATCAAGCTTTTTGGCATCAGTCAGGGATATCTGTAGGTTGTCGTCTTCCAAAGCGTCATCCTCAACAATCTCGCGGTTGCGCCAAATTTCAAAGTCTCCTTTATCGGTGTTAATAATAACATCGAAATTCTCGTCTGTTCCAAAACGCTTTATCAAAACGCTTCTAAAAGAGTCTTCGAGCACTCTTATCATGGTTGCTCTGTCAATGCTCTTTAGTTCTTTGAACTCCGAAAAAGTGTCAATTAAATTAATATTTTCCATGACTGTATATTTGTCGGCTCGTTAAAATGTAATAATTAATTTTACCGATTTAACCTGGTCGAACTTGTAGTTATGATTAAAAACTTTGATCTCTTTTTTTTTCTTTCCTTCTATTTTAACTTTTCTTTCTTCCTCTAAAGCAAATCCATCCTCAAATACTTCGGTGATTTTTCCTTTAAAAGGAACAGATTCAAACGGTATTACTTCTACCTCTTTACCTAAGTTTTTTTTGTATTGGTTTAGTACCTTTAACGGTTGTCCTAAACCGGGTGTGGACACTTCCAATTCAAAATCCTCTTCTTCGCGGTCGAAGGACGATTCAATCAAACGGCTTATTTGTATGCAATAGTCGATACTCAGACCATCCATGCTATCCACTGTAACCGTAATCTTGTTGCCCGTAGAAACCTTAACCTCAACGATAAAGCAGTCATCAGCCTTAATTTTTTCCGCTATTATTTCTACTATTTGTTCCTTGGTAATCATTGCTTAATGGTAATAAAATAGGGGACACAAGCCCCCTATCATTAAGATATTTAGTTAAATCTGCTGCAAAGATAGTTATTAAGCTTTAAATATGCAACTCACTTTAAATATTATTCCTAAGCTCGGAGTGTGAGTATTTACAACTTGCACTTGTTGCTCCCCGGTTGTTTTTTAGCTCTTTTGTAACTCGGATGCGACACTGCGCTCGTTTATAGTTGAACTCCGAGGTTTGGGATTAAAACGCTATCTTGCGAACATTGCAATTATTAATACAATTTATGACCAGAGAGAACTATACGCTCAATAAGCTAAAAATAATAAACGATCCGGTTTATGGATTCGTAAAAATTCCATTTGAGATAGTATTTGATTTGTTGCAGCACAGATATTTTCAACGTTTAAGAGGTATAAAACAGTTGGGGCTTACTTCCTTGGTTTATCCGGGAGCCATGCATAATAGGTTTCAACATGCGGTGGGTGCCATGCATTTGATGTCGCAAGCCGTTGATGTGCTCCGATCCAAAGGAATCGAAATTGATGATGACGAATCACAGGCCGTTCACATAGCTATTTTATTGCACGATATTGGCCACGGACCTTATTCGCATGTGCTGGAAAATACGGTGGTAAAAGGTATCCATCACGAGATGATATCCTTGCTTTTTATGGAGCGTTTAAATGAAGAGTTTAACGGTAAATTAAAACTGGCGATAGAAATTTTTAAGGGAAATTATTATAAAAAGTTTTTGCATCAGTTGGTAAGCAGTCAGTTGGATATGGACAGGCTTGATTATCTGCGGCGAGATAGTTTTTTTACGGGTGTAACCGAAGGAATTATAGGTTCCGACCGCATTATAAAAATGCTGCATGTGTGTAACGATGAGCTGGTGGTGGAGTCGAAGGGAATTTATTCTATCGAAAAATTTTTGATAGCTCGCCGGTTGATGTATTGGCAGGTTTATTTGCACAAAACCTCGGTGGTAGCCGAAAAAATGCTGGTGCTTGTTTTGCAGCGTGCTAGGTTTTTGTTGCAGAAGGGAACGGAGGTATTTGCTACGCCTCATTTATTGTATTTTTTTAAGGAAGATATTACTATTGATGATTTTAAACAAGATACGGCTATACTCGAAAAATTTTCGATGCTTGACGATGGTGATATCATGTCGGCCATAAAGGTCTGGACAACACATGAAGACTTTATCCTATCCACCTTGTCCAAACTAATGATTAACCGCGATTTGTTTCAAATTGAGATGCAGAAAGAGCCTTTTGATAAGCAAAAAATCAAGCATATTAAAAATAAGGTAAAGGAAGATATGGATCTTGGGAAAGGAGAGGTGGGGTACTTTGTGCATACCGATGTTGTGGAGAACTATGCTTATAGTTTGACAGATGAAAAAATAAAGATACTTTATGCCGATGGCCAATTAAAGGATGTGTCGGAAGCTTCCGATATTTTGAACCTTTCGGTGTTGAGTAAGAACGTGAAAAAGAACGTATTAATATATCCTAAATCCTTACGAAAATGGGTTAGAACTATATGAAACGAGCCCCCGAAGGTTCGGGGCAGGCTATGAGAGTGTCCTCACACAAAACCTGTCCCGCCTTAGCGGGAGGGGGAATGATTGTAATGGCGAGTTCCCCCGAATCAAGTTCGGGGCAGGCTATGTGGCAAAGAAATAAATTATAAACACATGAATGAATCGTTTGAAACAAGTATAATAAAAGGTTTAAGCCATGCGACAGAAATGAAAGATCGCACTGTTTTTTAGGCTCAATGAGGATAATATTATTAGATTTGCAGTAAATTTTTAAAAAAGATGGAGCTCTCAGCTAAGCAAATTGCAGAATTAATACACGGGGAAATTGTTGGTAACCCGGATGTTACAATCAGTAACGTATCAAAAATTGAGGATGGTAAACCCGGAACCATTACCTTTTTATCCAACGCTAAATATACCCATTACATATATGAAACCAAGGCTTCACTGGTTATAGTGAACAATAGCTTTGTGCCCGAAAAAAAGGTGGAAGCTACCATGATCAGGGTTTCGGATGCCTACACTGCAGTGGCTACTTTAATGCAGATGTATGTAGATTCGCGACCACGGAAAACGGGTATCGAGCAGCCTTCTTTCATATCCAAAACGGCAACTATTGGTGATTTCCCGTATGTTGGTGCCTTTGTTTATATTGGCGAAAATGTAAAAATTGGTAATAATGTAAGCATCTATCCAAATACGTATATCGGCGATAACGTAACCATTGGCGACAATAATATTTTGTATGCAGGTGTTAAAATATACCAAGATTGCGTAGTGCATAATAATTGTATCCTCCATGCTGGTTCGGTGGTGGGTTCCGACGGTTTTGGTTTTGCCCCCAACGAGAATAACGAATATACCAAAATTCCTCAATTGGGAAATGTGGTGATTGAAGATAATGTGGAGATTGGTGCCAATACTGCTATAGATAGAGCCACTATGGGTTCTACGGTATTAAAAAAAGGAGTGAAGCTCGATAATTTTGTGCAGATAGCCCACAATGTTGAGATAGGCGAGAATACAGTTATTGCTGCCATGTCGGGCGTAGCGGGTTCTACTACTATAGGTAAAAACTGTATGTTTGGGGGACACGCTGGAGTTGTTGGGCACTTAACGGTGGCCGATGGGGTTAAAATGGGTGCTTATACCGGTATTGCCAGCAGCGTAAAAGAGGAGGGGGCTGTGATGCGCGGTACACCTGCTTTTGAGGCAAGAGCTTTTACACGTTCGTGGATAAGCCTAAAAAATCTTCCCGAACTGGTAAAAGAGGTACGCGTTCTCAAACAAGAGATGGAAAAATTAAAAGGAGAAACGAAGCCTTGAGAATGTTTCATATACAGGGAACTTGCCAATAAAGTACAAATAATTAGAATGAGATGAAAAGTAAGGTGTTAAAGAGGGAATACCTATTTGCAAAATCATAGTCTATTGAAATGGTAGAAAAACAAAACACACTTGTAAAGCCGGCAACACTAAAAGGTACGGGCTTACATACTGGAGCATTGGTAACTTTGGTGATGAATCCAGCTCCCGAAAATCATGGCTTTAAATTTAAAAGGGTCGACCTGGAAGGGCAGCCCATTATAGAAGCCCATGCCGAAAACGTGACTTACACACAACGAGGTACCGTTTTGCAAAAAAATGATGCAACAATAAGTACCATTGAACATTGCTTGGCCGCTTTGCGCGGTTTGGGTGTTGATAACTGTCTGATAGAAGTGGATGGTCCTGAGGTACCCATTCTCGATGGCAGCGCAAAGCTATTTGTGGCGGCTATTAACGAGGCCGGCCTTCAGGAACAGGAAGCTACAAGGAAGTATTTTGTGGTGAAGGAGAAAATGGTTTTCGAGAATAAGGAAAAAGGCATCCGTTTGATAGCCTTACCCGACGACTGTTTTAGTATCGACACCATGATATCTTATGACAATTCGGTATTTTTGGGAAGTCAATTTGCCAGCCTCTCGTCATTGAAGGATTTTGAGCAGGAGATAAGCGCTTCGCGGACTTTTGTGTTTTTGCACGAAGTAGAGATGCTGATGCAGCATAACCTGATTAAAGGAGGCGATTTAGAAAATGCCATTGTAATTATTGATAGGGATGTTGAGCAGAAAGAACTAGATAGATTGGCCGACCTGTTTAATTTGCCAAGGGTTGAGGTTAAACCCATAGGCATTTTAAATAACCTGGAATTGGTGCATCATAACGAACCTGCACGCCATAAGTTATTGGATGTGATAGGCGATTTGTGTTTGGCAGGTTTACCCATTAAAGGCAAGATAATTGCTACACGTCCTGGTCATCAAAGTAATGTGGAATTTGCCAAAATATTACGTGCCGAGATAAAAAAACAGGCCAACAGACCCGAGGTGCCGCATTACGATCCTTGCCAGGAGCCCGTGTTCGACATAAATGCGATTATCGGTATTTTGCCCCATCGTTTCCCCTTTTTGTTGGTAGATAAAATTATCGATTTGCAGGAGGATTTTGTGGTAGGTATTAAAAATGTAACGCTCAACGAACCGTTTTTTCAGGGACATTTTCCCACCGAACCGGTTATGCCCGGCGTTTTATTGGTAGAAGCGATGGCTCAATGTGGAGGTATCTTTGTGCTTAACCAAGTGGAAGATCCCGAAAATTACTCTACCTATTTTATGAAGCTCGATAATATCAAGTTTCGCAAAAAAGTGGTACCAGGCGATACCGTTATTTTTAAGCTGGATTTGGTAACACCCATGCGACGTGGTGTTGCCAACATGAAGGGCACAGCCTTTGTGGGCGACAGTGTAGTGGCCGAAGGTGAATTTATGGCCAGTATTATGCGTAACAAAGCATAAAATTGTTGGGTATCAGGGGTGTTGATTAAAACAATCACATACGGTTTGGAGTTAATTTAATATTAAACTAAAATAGATTGAAGGTGATAAAAAACCGTCAATTGTTTTTTTATTGATATTCTTAGATTATTTTCGCAGCGCAAAAAAAATATGGTAAGTATTACATCATTTTTTTGACAATATATCCCATTAAATAGAAGTCATTTGTTAGTTAGAAGCTTGGCAAATGCAATGGACAAGTTAGGAACTAAAGAGATTAGTAAATACAAATAAATGAAACAACCATTAGCATACATCCACCCCGAGGCTAAAATAGCACCAAATGTGGTTATTGAACCTTTTGTTACTATTGATAAAAATGTGGTAATCGAAGAAGGAACCCGGATAGGTTCCAATGTGACCATTTTAGAGGGTGCGCGAATAGGTAAAAACTGTAATATCTTTCCCGGAGCCGTGATTTCGGCCATACCCCAGGATTTAAAATTTGCAGGCGAAGATTCCTTGGCTATTATAGGTGATAATACCACCATACGCGAGTGTGTTACCGTAAACAGGGGTACCGTATCACGTGGAAAAACGGTGGTAGGCAGCAACTGTCTACTGATGGCTTATGTACATATTGCACACGATGTAGTTGTGGGTAATAATGTGATTATTGCCAATGCAACACAGATAGCAGGTGAAGTACGCATCGATGATTTCGCTATAATCGGAGGTTCGTGTGCCGTTCATCAGTTCGTGCATATAGGGGCTCATGTGATGATTCAAGGGGGAGCGCTTCTGGGTAAGGATGTGCCACCGTATATTAAAGTGGGTAACACAAAAATGTCGTACGGCGGAATCAATTCAATAGGTTTACGACGCAGGGGCTTTACAAATGAGCAAATAAACGGTATTCAAAATATATTTCGTGTGCTGTTCCAAAGTGGATTAAATAATTCAGATGCGGTTGAAAAAATGGAAACAGAACTTCCCGCTTCCAAAGAACGTGACGAAATAATTTTATTCGTAAAAAACTCGCAACGCGGAATTATCAAAGGATATCTTTCGAATTCGGAAAGGTAGGATATCAGTAACCGGTGTTTAGTAACCAGTTATCAGTAACCGGTAATCAGTTGGAGCGAAGCGACCCCGAAGTAAAATAAATTGGAAGCATCGGGATTTGACCATGTCGATTTCCGCTTTGCTCCAATTCGTTTCCCTCAACATCCCGTCACTTTAATTTAATTTATTTTTTGACGGGAAACCAGTGATCGGTGCCTTAGCTGCGAAAAATGTCATTTTCAAAAATGTAACTAGGGTTAGTTGTGTAACAAACTTACCCCATAGGGGTAAAATATGAATAGCCCCGGGTTTTAACCCGGGGAAAGAATGACATGCAAATCCCTGCCTGCGGCAGGCAGGCGACGCACCACAGTTCTCGTTATCTATCTACAACAACTTTGCGTCGGAACATGGCACATAACATCCCTCAACGACCTTTTTTATTATTTTTTTATAACCAGATGATCTCATAATGCTTACGTTTCAGGTTAGATGAAAGTAACCAGTTACCAGTATCCTGTAGTTAGTAAAAAGTGATAATCGGGAAGATCATTAAACCTTTATCAACTAAAACCCAAAAACCGATTAATCAATTTAATCATTAAATAAGCTCAACGTAAATAAACTGAATTATTTAATTGGGCTGGGATTCTAAATATTTAAACATAAAAAAACCGGACTGATGAAAATTAGTGCGGTTTTTTTTATGGAATTTTGGTAACGAGGTCATCATGCTTACAGAACTAATTTTAAAAATGTAAGTTATGAAGACAAAGCTGTTCACCATCGGATTTTTGGTATGTATGTTTTTTGTGCAAAATGCACAGGCCAATAAAATTATCACAGGCAAGGTTTACAATCAAAATAAACAAGCACTACCGGGAGTTTCCATACTCGAAAAAGGAACTGCAAATGGAGCAATCACCGATCTACTTGGTAACTATACCCTCACCGTTAAAAATGAGGACGCTATTATTACCTTTTCGTTTATTGGTTTTATACCAAAAGAAATAGCTGTTAAAGGGAAAAGCAAGGTGGATGTTATGCTGGAACCGGAGTTACTAGTTTTGGAGGAAATGGAAGTTGTGGCTTATGGCGTACAAAATAAGCGCGACAGAAAGCAAAGCAATCAAATGATGATACGTGGTGCATCTTCATTGAATCAAAATAGTGCTTTTTACTACCCACCTCAACCGTATCCCGTATCGAGCGAGGATTATGCGACCATCAACGAAAATAAATTTATCGATCCCAAAACAGAAGCTCTTTCTACTTTTTCGGTGGATGTGGATAGGGCATCATATAGCAACGTGCGCAGGTTTATCAACCAAGGTGTTATGCCTCCTGTTGATGCGGTTCGGATTGAGGAGATGATCAACTATTTCAATTATAATTATGCCGAACCGAATAATACGCATCCTTTTGCCATACATCATGAAGTGGCTACGTGCCCTTGGAACCAGCAGCATTATTTAATGAAAGTGGCATTGCAAGGCAAACGCATTGATAAGGATAATCTACCCCCATCGAACTTGGTTTTTCTGCTGGATGTTTCCGGCTCGATGAATGCCTCCAATAAACTGCCTTTGCTCAAATCGGCGCTAAAAATGCTTGTGAACGAGCTGCGCAAAGAGGACAAAGTATCTATAGTAGTTTATGCAGGTGCAGCCGGGGTGGTGCTGGAACCTACTTCAGGGGTCAATAAAAATGAAATAATGGATGCCTTGGATAAGCTATCGGCAGGTGGCTCAACAGCCGGTGGGGCAGGCCTAAAGCTTGCTTATCAAATGGCGCACAAAAATCTACTGAAAAACGGAAACAATAGAATTATTTTGGCTACCGATGGCGATTTTAATGTGGGAGTGAGCAGCAACAGCGAGATGGAAAAGTTGATTGAAACAGAACGCGACAAAGGCATAGCTATTACCGTGGCAGGATTTGGCATGGGAAATTATAAGGACAGTAAAATGGAGCTTCTTGCCGATAAAGGGAATGGCAATTATTTTTATATCGACAATATTCAGGAGGCGCGCAAAGCTTTGGTAGAGGAGTTTGGTGGCACTTTGCACACCATTGCCAAGGATGTTAAGTTCCAGGTTGAGTTTAATCCACTGCACGTTGCAGGCTATCGCTTGATAGGATACGAAAACCGCCTATTGAACAAAGAGGATTTTAACGATGATAAAAAGGATGCCGGAGAAATTGGTGCCGGACATACCGTTACTGCACTTTACGAAATAATTCCGGTAGGAGCCAAGGATACAAATGATTACGTGCCCAATGTGGATAATTTAAAGTATCAGACGAATAAAGAAAAAACGGATAAGAAGAATATTGATAAGACCTATGCTGATGAGCTGTTGACCCTTAAATTACGTTACAAACAGCCCAATGCCAACGAAAGCACCCTACTGGTGGAAGTTGTTAAAAACAAAATAAAGTCCAACGATGAATCGAGTGCCGACTTTAGGTTTGCCGCTGCCGTAGCCGCCTGGGGTATGAAACTCCGAAATTCCGAATACATCAAAAACATCAATTATCCTGAAATAGTAGGTTGGGCAAAGGCTGCAAAGCACAACGACGAGCAAGGCTATAAAGCCGAGATGATAAGGTTGATGGAAGCTGCTGAGGTGCTTTCAGAAAGCCTTGGCAACAATGGTGAGAAGTCAGATTTATTGCTTGGGAACGAGAGTAAATAAAAGAGTACTCATTTTGTACTTAAAGAATTTAATGTTTGATGATGATTAGGAGATATGAACATATTCTGTATATTTGAAATGATATGTTCACAAAAACTGAAAGAGATAATAGAAGTATAAGCACTTGTGAATATATACCTACCGTTACCTGTAATTGAATGAAGATGCAAACGTACATATTGACACTGATATTCCTGATAGGAAGTATAAATATTCTAGCATGTGATTGTGGATATTTAGGCGGATTTGTTTATTCAAATCAAGCCGCTGACATTGTTGTTTATGGGACAGTGCTTGAATATGATTCAATTGGTACATATGATGCTCCTGAAAATCCATATTCAATGAAATTCTTAATTAAGGAAAAGTTAAGAGGAATTGAAAATCGAGATACGATAATAGTATGGGGAGACAATGGTGCGGATTGCAGACCTTACATTAATGAATTCAAACCAAATACCAACTGGATTCTATCGCTGGATAAACTTGAGAGTAACGGAAAATCAGAATATGAAATTTCAATTTGTGGTGAATTTTATGTTCCTGTGAATAATCAGAGAGTTAAAGGGAGAATATTTAGCTGGGATTATGACCAAGAAGAAAAAGAATACGATTATGACTTTATTAAAAGTCTTGTGTTAAATCCTTTGGACTATCCATTACAGAGACCGAAAAAAGTCATGAGAAAATCAAAATATGGAATTGAATATGTATCATATTGCGACAAGCTTCCCCAAAACACATTAGATTTTAAGACTTTAAATAAAAAGGTAAATGAGAGTGTTGTTATTCCATCAGATTTCATGCATCGTGGAGATTCTTACTTAATTCATATCAGAGTAATAATTGATAAGCAAGGAGAGTTTCATTTTAACGGCACATATGGATTAAATAAAACAACTGAATTGATTGAAATAGAAAATCAAATTGCAGAAAGATTAAGAAATATGGGAGAATGGAAAGTTGGTTTTGAAGCAAATGAGCCAATTACGTCTGAATTGATTATCCCGATTTTACTGAAAAAATAATAACAACTACAGGTAACAATGTATAAAAATAATAGCCGAAATAGCAGTAAATTCAAGGCTTGTAGCCCGCTTCAACTTTCTTGTAACTTGACAGGAATGAAGCCCGCAGTCGGCTACTATTCTTATACTAAACGTTAGCAGCAATTGTTAAAAATGCATAGAATATAGATAAATGAAATCGATAAAAATAAACAAATCATCAGCCAAGAGACCTAAATATTTATTGTTTCCGATGTTATTCTTCTTATTAATCATGAGTTGCTCTAAGGACGATTCAGAGAAGGTTTATCAGGAAATAGACATTACTGAAATGATAAGTTATATTGGAGAACCTATCCAGAACTTCATGATAGATTTTAATCGTTTTTATATTCCTTCTGACGCGATACTTCCTGAACCAGATTTTGAAATAGAAACTTTGAGTGGAAATTATAAAGTTCAGTTAACTGGACGATATACGGAAAATAGCGATGGATCTGTGCAAACCTTGTTGGCTGTTATCAATGGGGAGGCTGTTTTTAAGAAAGAATTTCCTGAAAGCATAGATCATTTAGCACAATTGGTGAAAGAAAACTTTAAGCAATTACCATATTCTAGTTTTGTGAATACTGAAATTGCTTCTTCTCCATATGATATAGTATCAAATGAAAAAGTAGAATTCAGTGACTATAATGTGTTTTATAAGGAAATGAAAGAAAGAGGGATTAAATCGATTAACCATACCTGGATTTTGGAAAATGATGTCGTATGTCATCTTGGTATAGGTAATAATCGAATATGTTTTAGCTTAATTGGTTTGCCAATTTTACATAGGGAATAAAAGCTGCTAACAAAAGCTAAATTTCATGGGAGGTGATGAGTCGTTTGAAAGTTTAGTGCAATTAAAAAACACCAGCAATCCAATTAAAATTGGATTGTTCAAAATATAAACAATTTTACTCGGCTCGCTTATTTGGCGTTTTGATAAGATTACTCTTTTAATCGCCCACGAAACTTAGCAAGACCGTTATCTATAATAATGGCATCCCGAATAATTAAATGCTAAGATTGAAGATACTGTGCTATCCGAAACGAACAAGATAAGATCAATTATTACTTCGTTTCGTTTAGTAGAGAACATTCTAAAACCTAATAAATAATTAATATGGCTGATTGGTCGCTTGAAAAGAAAAATCCATCCTCATCTAAACCTTTAATGCCTTACCTAAGACTTCAACTGCATGAGTTGACAAAGCTATTAAAAGATGTGATACCTGTTGGAAGAGAATTGTTAGAAGGAATTCCAACCGATAATTTCAGAGAACCAATGTTCATCAAAGTAAGTATATTTGAACGTCATATCAATAGAATTGAAGTACTTATGCCTTTATTGAAACAATGGGAGAAAAGTCGATTTGTGGAAGATTCGATAGGTCTTATTATTAGAGGATGCTTGACCGACGTCATTTCGCAGTTCTACATTGAGGATGTCCATTCTAAGGTGAAATTATGTCCTTCTCCTGAGGAGGATAAATATTTAGAGGTTGTCGCTTCCTTATTGGCAGATCATATACGCACTGGCCTTAAGCATACAAAAGCTCTGACTGACGCTGGTGTTTTCACTAGAAAACACAGTATGGAAAATATAGATCATTGGAGGACTCTTTATTCACCGTATTTTAAGAATGAGCCAGTAAATTATGATAATCCGACAAAGAACGTTTTACCTAAACCCTATCCATCGGCTTCGCAAATCATTAAATTAATTCGAAATAGTGAACTATTAAAGAAGTTTGATTTGGATAATTTATATATCGGCTACTTCTTCTATTCAAAATATGAGCATTTTGGCGCAACTACTAATTCGCTTCAAAATTCCGATATGAATATGTTGTTTTATTTGATGATGGATTCATTTACCTACATTCTTCTATCATGTCAGCTATTAAGCATACATTTTGAAGATGCCAGTTATAAATATTTGAAACAGTTTGACGATGATTACCTATTAGATGTGAAAAGAAGTGAGAAATTATTTTCTATTCGAGAGAAATTTGTACATGTATTGAACACAAACAGACCAGCAGAGTATATGGATCCAATTTAGTTTTGACAAAACAGCAAGTTATTAAATTGATTGAGCATTCTGAAATACGCCCACTAAAGAACTGAGTGTTTCATGGAAAGTAACTACTCGAGGAGAATTAAGAATATAGATAACACGCGCTAAAAATCATAGCCGCCTCTTCGGGGACGGCAACGCTTATTACCGCAATACGTAAACATAACTAGTATCAAAAACCCAATAAATTTAAAATGAAAGGAATTTTAACTCTCATTATTTTAGTACTAATAATACAATTAGGACATTCTCAAAAGTATGAGAATCTTATTTTTGAAGGAGCAGGAATAAGAGGGATCGCATATTCTGGAGTCCTAACTGAATTAGAAAAATGTAATATTATTGATGATATTGTTAAAGTTGGAGGCACTTCTGCTGGAGCAATAACTGCATTGATGGTTTCTATCGGTTATTCATCAAGTGAGATTTTCGATATTATTTCTGATACTAAATTCCAAAAATTTAACGATGGAGAATATATGTTTATTGGTGGCTTTTCTAGGTTGAATTCAAAGTACGGTTGGTACAAAGGTGAGGCATTTATTAAGTGGCTTGATAAAATTATTATTGCAAAAAATGTAAAGAGTGGATTATTTAAGGATTACGAATTTCTGGAGATGATAACAGAAAATAATTATTCGGTTCCTTTTAAATCTGAAATAATCGTTCACCAATCTGCTATTCGGTTGAAAGCTAGACGGGCAGAATATTAAGGTTTTAGTACAGGTATGCGACCCCGTTTATTCTTCCCGGGACAGGATATGCGATTGCAGTTTGGGTTTCCTTATGTTTTGCTGCATGTTGTATGCTTTCCTCTCCTTGCTCCCCGCCCCCTGCTCCATGCCCCCTGCTCCACGCCCCCTGCTCTTCGCCCCTTGCTCCACGCCCCTTGCTCTTCGCATCTCACTCAACATAAGCCGGAAACTGCACGTAAAAAGTAGTTCCCATGTTTTCTTGCGTTTCAAACCATATTTTACCCTCGGTGTTCGTAACAATGTTTTTAACAATGGCCAATCCCAATCCCATGCCCGATGATTTGGTGGTGAAATTGGGGATGTAAAGTTTCTCTTGCGCCTCGGGCGAAACACCTTTACCGTTGTCCTGTATTTTTATGATAATATTGTCTTCGCTGCGTTCAATAGCCACATTTATTACCCCCTTGCGAGTAGTGGGGATAGCCTGAATGGCATTTTGCAGCAGATTGTTAAATACACTTATCATTTGTTCGCTATCGGCATTGATAAAAAACGCTGTATCGCCATTATCGCTTATGATCACATCGGCCTCTTCGGAGCGATCGTAAAGCATCACGCATTGTTTGAGTGCTTCTATCACGTTCATCTTTTTTCGTTTGGCAATGGGCATGGTAGCAAAATTTGAAAACTCCGAGGCGATGGTCGAAAGTTTGTCTATTTGATCGATCAGAGTAGAGGACACCTTTTTTAGTTTATCGTCGAAATCGGCATCCTTATTTTTCCGCGACAACTCGAGATACTGAATACTTAGTTTCATGGGGGTAAGCGGATTTTTAATTTCGTGGGCTATCTGCCGGGCCATCTCGCGCCAAGCTGATTCGCGTTCCGATTTAGCCAGCTTTTCCGCACTTGCCGACAGCTCGTCCACCATGCGGTTGTACTGCTCCACCAACTGTCCTATCTCATCGTTTCCGCGGTAAGTAATTTTTTCGTTGCTGCCACCCAGCTTAAGCTCGCTCAATTTACTTTGCACTACCAAAAGTGGATGGGTTATGCGACGCGATATAACCACCGTTAAGCCTATAACCACGATCAAAAATATCAGATAGAAATTAACAATAGCCATTACTAACGACGAAATTTCTTCGCGAAGTTCGCTGGTGCCTACAAAATAGGGCATGTTTAGGTAGGCCAGCAATTTATTGTTTACATTATAGAATGGCATATACGCCGATAGGTATTTAAGTTCGCCAATAGATTCACGATGAATAAATTCCAATTCCCCTTTTTGGCTCAATTCAATAAAGCCTCGTGAATTCATCAAATGACCTGAGAGTCCACGGTCGAAAAGCTCCGGACGCGACGTTGCCAACAGCCGACCTTGCATATCATACAGGTTTATATCGGTGTAAAAAACATTCGAAAACTTTTTCAATAAATCGGTCAGGTACTCCAGCATGTCAGGGGAAAGGGTTTCTTCGCCCCCAATTTTATGCTCCAGTTCTAAAAGTACCGAGCGGGTTTTTTCCGAAAGTATTTGGTTATTCTTAATCTCAAACCTATGTATGGTTTGCCATATCGACCCGCCTGCAATAACAATAAGCAAAGCCAGCATCAAACCAATAAAGGCAATTTGTATACGTTCCTGCACGGAAAAAATATACATAAAACGCTCTCTGCGTACTCGCATGGATAGAATTAGTAGTGCGCCAAAAATAAAAAAGGAGATAAAGAATATGGAAAAGGCCACCAGTATCATGGAAGGCCCTACTACGGGCAGTGATAACACCAAACATACATTCTCCGAAGGATGAAAAGTCATGTGCGAAAAATCCTCTAAAATGTAATTTTCGAAATCATTTTGGATGCTGGTTATTCGCTCTAAATGGATGGGGTAAGGGAATTCTCCGGTTTGCCGGGCTAAAATACCATCTACATATTTGCCGTACGAATAATTGACTAGGGGCTCACGCAGTTTCGATTCCCGTTCCGAAAGCAACAGTTCCGGATAGCCCGGTCCCTCAAAAAAAGGTTTTGAAACTAATTCTAAGTACATGCACGTTTCCTTTTTTGGGATGCCCTCGTTTATCTTAAAAACACCAAAATAAGTCACCTGTCCCGTTTGATTCTCCAAAAAATAAAAATGCTTGCTTCCCAATACTTGTGTGCCGTTTTCGGCCAACAAGCGATTAAAATAAGCGTAGCATTCGTACACGTTGTCGTCACCACTTAATTTTAAGTCGCTACCGGGCCAACATGGTATTACTTGCAAATCATATCGTTTAAGGTAACGTAACAAATATTTTTTCTCTATGTATTTTTCAAGCTTCGCCGAATTACAATTTATCTTTCCAAGTTCGTGTACCACAACCGAATCGGTTCTGATTAAATCCTCAACCCCCTTAAGTAATAGCTCCGTTAAGGGGTCTTCCTCTTGCAATAATTTAAACGATAGGTTTTCAATTAGCAGTTTGCGCTCCATCTGCTCGTTGTGCACGTTGTTATAGTAAAAAGTATAAATGGCATACAGGGCAAATACAAAAACAAACCAGATAAAAGTATTATAGGCATGATGGCGTTTGCGCCGTGCCACCCAAATAAGCATAATGGTTAAAACCAAAAAGGCTATTACCGACAAAATATACAGAACGTTAAAACTGAACATGGCAACAAGTAACATGCAAGCGGCCACAATCCATGTAAGTTGTTTTTTGCTTAGCTGGGGTAAAAATATCTTTACTGTTTTTTCCAAAACCAACACAGCGGCCAGCCATAGTAAGCTAATTATAAATAAACGAACCACATCTGTTGCTTGTATATCGGTGATTTTAAAAAAAATAGGTGCCGAAACGGAGTGAGAAACCAAAAGGGTAACCATGTTATTTTGGATATGCCAAAACAAAAATGCACTCAACACGGAGATGGCAACTATTGCAATTTTTTTTATCTGTGATGAGGGTAGTTGTTGAACAAAGTTGGGCGTTTTTACATACTTATAAAACACAAAGGATTGGCCAAATACCAGAAGGGCAAAAATAAGCATGCTCCCCATGTTAGGGAAAAAGTCCGAAGCACCAAAATACAAAGATGAAAATAGTTTGGTGACAAATAATATTTTTGGGAAAAAGAAGCTTACATGAACATAGTAAAAACCTGCTGATACCGCTACACTTATAAAAAACACCAAGTTGTTATTTAAACGGGTGTGCTGTTTTTTAATGGTGTGTACAATTAGTTGCAAATAAAGTAGGATGGCTACGAAAATGAAAAATACAGCCCAGTTGGCGTAGAGTGGATTTGGGGTGTCGCATTTTTGTGCTGTAAAAAGGTAATTGCCATCTGCATCCTTCATCTTGAACCCCATGGAATTTTTGTCGGTGTTCACTTCCTGGCATATCATCAAAGGCAGCGATACATCGTAGGTATCGGTCAAAAAATCATTATTGTAAGGATATTCTGTTTTTATGCTCACCAAGGTAAATATATCCCAGTCATCGTGCGGAATTCTTTTTATAATGTACCAAGTGTTGAGTAGTTTAGCCACCCTTCGGCTTAATAATGACATGCTTTCATTTTCAAACGGCAATATTTCACTGGTCCATGCGCATAACGAGTCATTTTTATAAACCAAAAGGTCAACGCCCTGTGGCTTGCTGGCTTCGGTAGAGTCAACGGCAAACCACTCTTGGTTAGGCCTTAATTTTTGGGTGAAGTTATAGGCAAAGGCATCCGCTTGTTTGCTTTTTTGCTGGAGTGCATTCTCAAATCGGAGTGCATTAAACGAGTGATGGTTGTAATTGTAATAGGCCCACGAAAATAAGGAAGCCAGCAATACCGAAACGAAAAAAAGCAGGTGTTGCCAACTGAATGAAAATTTGTTTTTAATCTTTTGCATTTTAATAGTTCAGCTTGTGCTATATTAAACCTTATTCAAATCTATGCGCTCCATACCTTTTTTGCACCACACTCTATTCATTGTGTTGTATGCTCTATCCTTTACGCTCTCCGCTCTACATTATACGCTGTACGTTTTACGCCCCAAGCCCCAAGCCCTATGCCCCAAGCTCCATGCCCCAAGCTCCAAGCTCCATGCCTTCAGTCGTGATGATAAGGCTGGTTCTTTAAAATAGTCATACTCCTGTATAATTGTTCGGCAAATATTAAACGTACCATTTGGTGCGAAAAGGTCATTTTGGACAAAGATACCTTGGCTGTGGCACGTTTGTACACATCTTCCGAAAAACCATAAGGACCCCCGATAACAAACACCAACCTTTTAATGCCAAGCAACAATTTTTGCTCCATAAAACTGGCAAAAGCTCTCGATGAAAATACTTTTCCCTCTTCATCCAAAAGAACAAGCTTATCGGTGGGCTGTATTTGCTGCAAAATAAGTTCTCCCTCCTTATTTTTTTGTTGCTCTTCAGATAAGCTTTTTGTGTTTTTTAAATCAGGTATAACCTTCATTTCGAGCGGTATATAATGCTTTATGCGATCAAGGTACTTAGCAATTCCAGTATTTAGGTAAGCCTCGTCGGTTTTACCGATTACAACTATTATTATTTTCATGCGTATAAAGATATGTTTTAGTCTGAACTATTCATATTTTTACAAAAATGTGAATTCTTTGGGTTAAGATTTTAAGAAACGAGCCATGAGAATACTTCACACACAGGGGAGGTCATTATTGGCGAGTTCCATCGAATGCAATTGAAATTTAAAATTATAATGAGATGAAATAAAAGTACAAAATCAACTGGATTTGATGGATTGATATTTGTAATAGTTTATTTTTGTTGAACCAAATGTTAAACAAATGAATATGCAGAAATTTGTACACCTTAGAGGGATCTTAATTGTAACTTTGCTATTTACCATGTTGGTAAACAGCAGTGCTCAGTTTCCGGATGACATTGTCAGGGCAACCAGAAATGCTGATGCCGATGAGCTATCGGAATATTTTAGCAGTAAAATTGAGTTAGTGCTCCCTCAAAAATCCGGAGTGTTTAGTGATGTACAAGCAAAGTTGGTACTTCACGAGTTTTTTAAAAATAACCCGGTTGTCAGCTTTAGTATTATTCATCAAGGAGAGCGCGAAAACTCGTCGTTTGCCATTGGAAAATACCAAACGGCATCTATGACCTATCGTTTTTATTTTTTGACTAAAAATACGGACGCGAAAACTTATATTCATCAATTAAGAATAGAAGAACAGAATGATTAGCGAAGAAGTACTCAATTGTGTTATAGATAGTGCTATCCATGAAGATATTGGTGATGGTGATCATTCCTCTCAGGCGTGCATACCCGCAGATGCTATTGGAAAGGTACACTTGCTGGTAAAGGAAGTCGGGATAATAGCCGGCGTAGAGATAGCAAAAAAAGTTTTTGAAAGATTTGACCCCGAAATAATAATGGAGGTTTTTATAGCCGACGGTACCACCGTGAAACCTGGCGATGTGGCCTTTGTTGTTGAAGGCAAGGTGCTAAGCTTACTAAAAGCCGAACGACTGGTTTTAAACATTATGCAGCGTATGAGTGGAATAGCCACCCAAACAAATGTTTATATAAAAAAGCTGGAAGGTCTGCATACGCGCATATTGGATACGCGTAAAACAACACCTGGCCTCCGAGAAATTGAAAAGTTAGCTGTAAAAATGGGTGGGGGAGTGAACCATAGAATGGGACTGTACGATATGATTATGCTCAAAGATAACCATATTGATTTTGCCGGGGGAATTAGCAAAGCAGTAACCAAAGTGCATCAATATCTGAAAGAAAAAAACAAAAATCTTAAAATAGAGGTAGAGGTACGCGACTTTAAGGAGTTGGACGAGGTATTAAAAGTGGGGGGGATTCACAGAATAATGCTTGATAATTTTACACCTGTCAACACACGCAAAGCCGTAGAACTTATAAACGGTCGTTTTGAGACTGAATCGTCGGGTGGAATAACTTTAGATACCCTGAGAGATTATGCCGAATGTGGGGTAGATTATATTTCGGTAGGTGCTTTAACGCATCATATAAAAAGCTTGGATTTAAGTTTAAAAGCATTATAAATTTTATCTAATGAAAAACGGAGTGATTCAACTTATTGATTTAGAGTTTGAGTATAAGATATGGAAAAAGCGTTTGGACCTTTTTTCGAGTGAGGTGGACCTTATTATGAACAGGAACACGAACTTGCCTGAGGATGAGAAATACAAATCGCTTAATGCGGTTGAATTACTGGCTCTTGAGGAGCACAAGGAAGCATTGGTGAAACTCAAAAGCAGGATAAAAACCAAGGAGCAGGAACTGACATTTTATAACAAAGACTTTCCCATTACCGAAACGCACGATTATTTTTTGGATCATTTGGAACTACGCAGGAAAAACGAAAAACTACTTCAGCTACATTTAGAGCGCGTAAGTGATATTGTTGTGGCTATTGGTGCTTAGGTTATAATGTATGGAAGTGGGTTGTCTGGCTTTCTGTATTTTTGTAGCCTGCAAATCGAAGTTGTTCCCCAATGAATAAAAACTTTTGTATCGGGATTTCTCTTTTATCAAACTATTCGCCTACATGGTGTGCTTAATAGCACTTTGATATAAACTTGTTTTATAAGGTTTTTAACAATAAAACATATATTTAAATGAAGCTAGCAGTCAAAGCAAGAATAAAAAAAATTATACTGAAAGTAACAGGTAAAGTAGAACATTTAAAAATAACTAAAAGCTGTAAGCATAACTGGTATGGCAATACATATGGAGGTTTTTACATTTGTCCTGATTTATTGGATGAAAAATCTGTAATCTATTCTTTTGGAATAGGTGAAGATATATCTTTTGATACTGCAATTATTAAAAACCATGGTTGTCAGGTTTTTGGTTTTGACCCAACTCCAAAATCTATAAATTGGGTAAAAAGCCAAAAGACAAATGAAAAATTTCTTTTTTATGAATTTGGGATTGGTAGTAAAAGTGGATTTGTGGATTTTTTTCTACCAAAAAATCCCGAATATGTTTCAGGTAGTTTAATTGATACAAAAAATGTAGACACAGCAAGGAAAGTCAGTGTTGAGATGAAATCGTTAGTAGATATTATGAATGAATTAAATCATAAACATATCGACGTATTGAAGATGGATATTGAAGGTTCTGAATATGATGTAATTGAAAATATTTTAAACTCTAAAATTTCAATTACTCAAATTCTAATTGAATTTCATGATAGATTTTTCGAAAATGGGACACTTAAAACGAAACAAGCTATTCAGAAATTAAATAGTCATGGGTATGAAATTTTTGCAGTTTCTGATTCATTTGAAGAAATATCATTTATTAACAAAAATGCCATCTAATAATATTCTATTGTATAGCGCATGACGATGAACATTTAGTTAAAAAGATGATTGACAAGATATCAGCCTACTTTTAACTAAATCCCAAATAAAAATATTTAAATTGCACTGTGTTTTGAAAAATTCATTGATATATTAAAATGAAGAAGTTGCTAATAGTTCTAGTTGCTAGTATAAGTCTAGTGGCATGTAAAAGCTCGTTGGACAGCAAAGGGCAAGTTCAGGGCTCTCACGTGATAGCTTTTTATAATCTCGAAAATTTGTTCGATACGATTAACGATCCAGGTGTCAGCGACGGTGAGTTTACACCCACAGGATCAAAGGTGTGGACTAGCGAAAGATATGAGAATAAATTAAATAACATGGCCAAGGTGATAGCTGATATAGGTTCGGATCAAGGTATGGCTGGACCCAGTTTGATAGGTATGTGCGAAATGGAAAACCGCCATGTGCTTGAGGATCTAATTAAAACAGAAAGCCTTAAAAACGAAGAGTACAATATTGTTCATGTTGATTCGCCCGATAAAAGAGGTATTGACGTGGCACTTTTATATAAGCCGAGTGTTTTTGTGCTGCAACAAACGCATGCTTACCCTCTTTTAGTTCAAGATTCAGACTCAGGAAAGAGAGTGTTTACTCGGGACCAATTGCTTGTTTCGGGGCTTCTTGGGGGTGATAAAATACATGTTATCGTAAATCATTGGCCAAGCCGATATGGAGGAGGAGATTCTAGTAAACCTTTCCGTAAGGCAGCAGCTTTATTAAACCGTCATATTATCGACTCCCTTTTAAGCATTGATAAAAATGCCAAAATTATTACCATGGGCGATTTAAACGACGATCCTACAGATGAGTCAGTTGTTGTACATTTAAGTGCTCATGGAAACCGGGATCAACTCAAAAAAAATGATCTGTTCAACCCCTTGGCTATCAATTTTAGTAACAAAAAAGGAACTTTGTATTATAGAGGTACTTGGAATTTATTTGATCAGATGGTACTGTCGCAAGGATGGTTGCGAGGAAAAGATGGGTATAGTTACGATTCGGCTTATATCTATAACAAACCATATTTAATACAGCAGGAAGGTAAATACAAAGATTACTTATTACGCACGTACGGAGGGAAAGATTACCTGAACGGCTATAGTGACCACTTACCGGTTTATATAGTGGTGTCGGCAAATTGATTTAGATTTTAATTTTAGGTTGAATGTGGACACTCACTTTTGTTTTGCGGCAGCCATGGCAGCCGTCATACCATTCATCAACTCTTCTATGGTGTCGCATTTTAGTAATAACTTATTAGTATGATAAAGGGCTAATTGGGTTGGGATGCCTTGGAGTACTTCTACCGTCCACTCGCTATCCTTTTCAACTGTGTCAAACCCTAAACGGTTTAGTGCTCTGCCTAACCACACACGGGTGTTGCCTTCTCCTTTTAAAACGATATATTCCTGTATCGTTTTATGATATTTAAAAGTGCCGGTGTGGTTGTCAAATTGTATGCCCTCTCTTTCGAAAAAGCGTTTGAATTGGTTGGTGAGTACCAAATCTTCCGGTATTCCTTCTTGTAAAGTTTTCCCTTGAGCCATCAACCATATTTTATCGGCTATCTGCAAGGCCATGTCCAAATCGTGTGTTGATAACAGTATTCCCCTGTTTTTTTGTTTCGACAGTCTGCGGAGGAGTTGCATGATTTCTATTTTCGCCGGTAGATCTAAAAAGGCAGCCGGCTCATCGAGGATGATGAACGGTGTTTCCTGAACCAGAGCCTTGGCTATCATGGCTTTTTGGCGTTCGCCATCGCTCATTTTGTCGATGGATTTTAGCGCATAACCATGCAGCCCTACCTCCTCAATGGCGTGATGTACCAATTCAATGTCGTGCGGCAGTAGTTTGCCAAAAAATCCGGTATATGGGGTGCGTCCCAAAGCAACCAATTCAAATGTGGTGAGGTTATGAACATCTAACCTGTCGGTGAGTACCACGCTTACTTTTTTTGCCCGTTGTATTTCCGGGATGCGTTCAATCTTTTCGTCGCCGTACCATACCTGTCCACCAATGGGTTTAATAAAACCGCATAGGGTTTTAATTAGGGTAGATTTGCCGGCACCATTAGGGCCCAATAAACATGTAAACTGTCCAGGTTTTACACTAACGTTAATATTTTCGTGCAGCGGAAGGGCATGCTTGTCGTAACCTATAGCAAGTTTGTCGGCTCTTAAAAAAAAATCTTCTTTTTGCTGCATCTGCGCTATTATTACTGCGTTAAACTGCGTCGTTTTAATATAACGTATATTACTATGGGTGCACCAATTAGTGAAGTTACCGCATTAATGGGTAAGGTGCCATCGAATCCTGGCAGGCGAGCAATTAAGTGACAAAGCAATGCCAGCGCACCTCCGAACAACATAACGGCCGGTATTAACACCGAATGGTCGGCGGTTTTAAATATTCCCTTTGAAAGATGCGGCACGGCCAGACCCAAAAAAGCTATGGGGCCGCAAAAGGCGGTTATGGTGGCCGTAAGCAGACCGGTTATAACAAGTATGCTCAATCTGGAACGTTTGATATTCAATCCTAAATTGGCAGCATAGTTTTCGCCAAGTAGCAGCACGTTTAAAGGTTTTATTAGAAATAAGGAGCCAAGTAAACCTAATACTACCATTGGAATAAAAATGATGTGCTTGTCCCAAGATAGGTTATTGAACGATCCTAAGCCCCAAAGTACAAACGACTGCACATCTTCCTTTGAACTAATAAATTGCAACAGACCAACAATGGCACTGGATGCATAGCCAACCATAATGCCTACGATGAGGAGCATGGCATTGTTTTTAAGTTTTTGCGCCAAAAAAAGAATCATCAAAAGAACCCAAAAAGCACCTATAAAAGCAGCCGCTGTAATGGTGAGCGAACCATACCATCCGAGGCCTGCCAAAGATACGCCTTGTATGGCGCCAAATAGCAGGATCACAATGGCCACGCCCAGTCCGGCGCCCGAACTGATGCCCAGTATGGAAGGGCCTGCAAGTGGGTTTCGGAACAAAGTCTGCATTTGCAAACCTCCGGCTGCTAGGCCTGCACCAGCCAGTAAAGCGGTAATGGATTGGGGAAGACGCGATTTAAGCAGTATGTTTTGCCATATCTCATTTTCGATTTGCATACCAACCATCCATTTTAACACCACATAAAACGGAATGTAAACCGAACCCAACGAGATGTTGAGGACAAATAACAACAACAACAATACAACCAAAGCTATATAGGCATAGTTTTTTCTGCTTTTGGCTGTTTCTCCTTGCATAATTATTTTACTCTTTGGTTAGTTTCCTATAATAAACCTGTTCAGAACCGATGTTTAGTTCGGGATGAAAAAGTTGTACTAAATCCTTTAACACCACATCTGGTTCCAACAATCCTTTTTCGAAAAGCATAGAGTTGTACGTGTTTGAATAAACCACTTTGCGTAATTTAAATGCATTAAAATCGGTATATCTAACATCTTCATTTTTCAAAGCTGAATAGCTATAGGTATCGGCACGATTTACCATCATCATCCAGTAATCGCAATGTGCGGCGGCTTGATATACGGTTTCAAAATCATAACTTAACGATCCGGTTCCAGGCCTATCGTTAAAAATATAACGCACGCCAGCATCCTCTAAAAAATTGGCATTGAAGCTCTGTGCCGCTGGCGTGTACCAAATACCTTGGTAAACCTGGCCACTCATTACACATGGTTTTTCTTTGGCAGTAGCTGCCAATTGTTTTACATTATTATATCTTTCGGCAACCTCATTCACGGTAGCAATGGCTTCGTCTTCCTTGTTAAAGAAGGCGGCCACGTAAACCAACCATTCCATCCGGCCAAGGGGGGTGTTTTCGAGATAGCTGCTATTGGTGGTCATTTTGATACCCGCACTACGCAATGGGGCGTAAAAATCATCCTTAAACGGCGATATCATCATCATATCCGGATTTAAGGACATAAGTATTTCAGCGTCAGGAGCAAAGGCGGTTCCGATGTTCCTGATCTTACCTGTAACTAAGCCGTCTTGTACCTTTGTATTGGCTACATATTGCGGCTCGGCTATGCCTACCAGTTCATCTAGTACATTTAATTTGTGTGCGTAGCTTATTTGTGTAGAGGCCACAGAAACCCATTTTTTAACGGGTGTTTTTATGGCAGATGGGTTGTTTTTTAGAAACTCGGCATTCGCGGAAAGTAAGGTAACCAGAGGGGTGGCAGCCGAATCCCAAGGATGAGTTATCTCAATACGCTTGTGGTCGCTGAAGTACTCTATTTTAAACCGGTTGGCATAAGCAGGTTCATAAACCGAATTTGGTTTAGCATCCGCTGTAGTCGAATCTGATTTTTTTCGATTTTGTTGGCAGGCTGCTAAGGCCAACAATGCCATCATGGCAAATGCCGGCAATACTTTTTTTGTTAATCTCATTACTTCAATCTCCCGAAAGTTAAACGAATAATTATTTTTGTGGCAGGTTTTCCGACTTTCTTTTTTCGAGCATCTTCCCATCTGGCTTAGGCCTGACAGTGATTTTTTTGCTCACCCTTTTGGGGCAGAATACGGCTGCGGGTACAGTTTCTGATTCCCGGATTTTAATCGGTGACAGAATTCCCTTTTACGTTGCTAAATGCAACACCAACAATAGATACAAAATTACATTAAATATTTGATTTTAACGTGGGGTTGGGAGTTTGTTCTCTAATGTGCTCGTCTAAGCACTTCTCAATTGCTGTGAAATAGTAACCACTACCAAAAGAGCCTCTATCGAGTTACTGCACAGCTATATTTTAAATATATCAATTAAACTAAAATATAACCTTTCCATTGACATTACAAAAAAAAAGGCCACTGCTGATGGCAATGACCTCTTTTTTTTTAGATAATTATTTTTTACCCCTCCATATACACCATCAAAGCCGAGTAAGTGTTAACTCCCTGGCTCGAGTGCGCGGCATATTTAATATCAACAATGCTATCTGTATCGATATTATTTTCGTTGATAAAATCATTTATTTGCAGGTCGATGCCTTTGTCATAATCGTCGATTCCGGTATATTGAAAATGCTTTGTTTTAAGCTTGTTCATAATTTTATATTTTTAAGATGAATATTTATTTGCTTACCTTAGGATACGTGATTGTGGCTGTTTGGGTTCAAAAAAACACCATAAAAACTGGTCGTTTATACAAGCGGGTCAAAAACAAGGATAAACATCCATTATTCATCTGTATATAAATTTTTTCATGGACAGATAGCCTAATGCAAGACAGCTTGACTAACTTTTTCGGTGAATTATTGGAGGTTGTTTCGGTTAAATTTGATACTATCTTGCACTCAGTATCTTTTCCATACTATTTATGTGTAAGCTAAAGTTACTTTAATTGCATTTTAGTAATACTATTGAGCTTCCATCCAGGTACTAAATTTTTGAAAATGGGCAGGGTGACCCGAAATCCATAACAATACATCGGTGTTGTATCGAGAAGTACTGATGTAATAACTAAAAGGTTCGGTAAGCTTGTTATTTTGTAGCTTGCTGAAAAAGTTGACGTAAAAATCCCACCAAAAACCATTTTTGTCAAGTGATGCCTCTTCTAATATCTTAAAAAATGCTTGGTTTCTTTGAGCAAACTGAACAAGCAGACTGTTGCTATTGAGTGTTGCTTCCTTGTTGTTGTTCTCCATATTTTCGGCCGATTTTATCAAGCTGATTGAAAGTTCACTGCTGGCAAAATCGGCGTATTTATATCCGGCTTGCACAAGTTGAATGTCGCGCTGTCCTTTTTGTCGTAAACCTTGGTTCCAAAGGTTGTTCAGCAATTCGTAAGCGGCAGCACTTCTGTCACCCTCGGGCTCTAACAACAGAAAATAATACAAAGGTAACATGCTCTGTATGCGTTCGCCTTGAGCAAACATGATATAAGCCAGTAGTATATGACTACTGGTATGCGCCGGATATATTTCAATGGCATTAGTGGCGTATTCCTGGGCTTCTGCATATTTTTTATCGTTGTGTAAGGATAACGCCAGGTTATAATGTATAAGGTAGTTCGTGGGCCATTTTTTTAGTGCTTGCTTATAAATTTTTGTGGCTTTCTCGTGTCTACCCAAGTTATCCCAAGACCCAGCGTTCACCAGATAAGCATCTTCGCTATGTTCGCCACCTCTGCGGATAACTTTGGCACTATAGGTTGCCGCATCCGTATAGTTCTCGAGTGCCAAATGTGCCAACGATAAGTAGTAACAAGCCTTATTCGATTCCCGATTAATTTTATATGCCTGATTAAACCACGAGAGGGCATTCTCGTATTTTCCGCTTTCGTAATCGGATATTCCGTGCAGCATGATCGTATCGAAATCCGAACTTTGTGCATTTATCTGCCCAAACGAATTTAGGAAAAGTATGAATATTAATAACCTGTTGACCTTCATTTTACTAAGCTATTGGTAAACTACCGCAACAATGCAAATAGTAGGAATCGAAAATAGATAGAATATACGGAAATGGAATGGACTATAAGCCTAACGCGTTTATATTTATAATATTTTAACAGAATGTAGGATGGCTTCTAGCTGCCGCACGTAGTAGGCCTTATTTTGTTTTTGAGGTGCATGTACAAAGCCATCAATCATTAGCAATCTATTTCGAGTTTCATCTTTAATAAAAAAGGTAACAAATGGTCCTCCCATAAAAAAACCTTCTACCTTCCATAAGCCACGGAGCTCGATCACATCCTGTTGGTTCACTTTTATCTCATTAAAGAGTACAGGAAGTTCTTTCTCGGTTTGTTTAAAAGTAAGTGCAGATGGCCCTGGTATAAACTCTTTACCCACACTGTCGAGTAAGGCTAACAGTTCATTGTTATGGATAGTAGGTAAACTATCCATATCAAAGGATTGAATGACCAAATGCATGGCAGTTTCTAATCTGTCGAAACGTAACCAGCAGAAATTTGCCGTGTCTTTAACCAAACGATATCCCTGTGGTATTATACAATCAAGTCCATACTTCTGTTTAATAAAACCTTGTATTGCGGCATCTACACTTTTGAGGTTTGCATGTTGTACGCTCCTAATATCTCCATTGTATATAAAATCAAATATTCGTTTTTGATGGGTCTTAAATAAATCTGTAAACGAATTGGTATTGGGTATTGTAATTTCCACCACCTGCTGATGTGATGCCCAAGTATTATTTTGAAATTTGACATCGGCTTTTGCCATTATTTTTTGCTGTACTATTACTATGTTCCGGTAAGCTTTAAAATGGCCTTCAAAGTCGTTTGGGCTTAACGTAGTGAGTCTGAAAGTGGATTCAGGCTGCGGTAGGTTAGGGAATTCGGTATCTGCAAAAGCTTGAATTATCTCTTGTACTTGAGATTTTTGTAATTTATTGTCCATCACTACCAGAATTTCTCCTGGTGCTCCTATCGATCTGTATTTCATATCTCCACCTATAGGTTCACACGCAGATAAAAGCATGTAAGAAATAAGTAATAATACTTGTATGTTGATAAAGGATAGCTTGTTAGGGTAATTCATATCGATGTTTTTTAGAGGGTTAACACGAAAGTTAGGTTTGGCGGGATGATAGGGTAAACTGCCTCGACAAAAAATTGCCGAGACAGATGAGGATATAATTCAAGTTTTATTGCAGTGTAAACTTTATGGGTACCTGGTACGAAACCGCCACATGGCGAGTTCCTTGTTTGCCTGGTTTCCAATCGGGCATGGACGACACAACCCGAAGCGCTTCGCTGTCGATGGATGTAGCTACGCCTCTCAGAATTTTAACTTTTTCGACTTTACCTGTTTTGCTAATTACAAAACTCAGATAAACCGTGCCTTGAATATTGTTCTGGGCGGCTATAACTGGATACTTTACCGAGCTTGCCAGATAGGTTAACAAAGCTCGTTCACCACCGGGAAATTCAGGCTTGTCTTCTAGCATAACAAATGGAATGGGATCTGAATCTTCATCCTCAACTGGTATCTGCTGTAGGGTTATAGCCATATCTATTAAGGATTCTGAGTTAATATCCAAGTCGTCGCCAGGAAGCTCTGTTTTATCATCAACAATAATGAGTTCCTCCAACACAATAAGCTTTGGCTTTGGAATTTCCAATTCAGGTTCTTTGACGACGGTAATAGGTGTCAACTCTAAATCGTCTATGCTGGTGGAATTGTCGGCTAATACTCCAGGATTTACACGTATAGTTTTCCATTCAAATGCCACTAAGGCAGCACCTAAGGCAATTATAAATCCTATTTGCAAAAATAAGCTGCGCTTACCTTCTAAATCGGCTTTTTTTGTTTTCTTGAGTTCCATGGTGTAGCTTTTAAAAGTTATGCAAACAAAATATTTGCTTACACAGCTTTAAAATCAATTGGCATACCACAAAATTAAAGTGTCCTCGATGGACGAGTTATAAGTTTGAACGACAGTGTGTTGAGATTGATTATGTGTCATGGGTAATTATTCTCAGGGCAGCGTAATATCGCCCAAGTGAGCGATATAGCACACTTTTCAAAAAATATTTTCACACGATATCTTTACCTATCTCGATACCGAATTTTTTTATTTTACGCTTTATGGCATCGCGCGAAATATGTAGCATATCCGCCGCTTGTGTTTGGTTCATATTGCATCGCGTGAGGGCTTCAATAATCATATTGTGTTCGTTTTTTTCTAAATCAAAGCCTTCATAATTGCGGCAGGCTGGTTTGGTGTCGCCTTTTAACGGAAAGTCCTCGGGCATTAGCTCATCTCCTTCCAATAAAATCAAGGCGCGCTCCACCATGTTGCGTAATTCGCGTACGTTGCCAGGAAAATGGTATGCTAGCAGCTTTTTTAATAATTGTGCATTGATGCTTGGGGTGGGTAGGTTCTTTTTGTTGGAAAGGGAGCGAACGAAATGCGTGAGTAGTAGAGGAATATCATCAGTACGTTCGCGCAATGGGGGTATGTGTATTTCAATGGTGTTAATGCGATGGTACAAGTCGATGCGGAATAGATTATCATTGATGAGTTGTTCAATATTTTTATTGGTGGCCGAAATGATCCTCACATCCACATCAAATTCTTTGCTGCCTCCTAACCTTTTCACCTTTTTTTCTTCGATAGCCCGCAGTAACTTTGCTTGTAGGGCAAAGGGCATATCGGCAATCTCGTCTAAAAATAAAGTTCCGTTGTTGGCCAATTCAAAATAGCCTTTTTTATCTTCTCGTGCATCGGTAAAAGCACCTTTTACATGGCCAAAAAATTCACTTTCCAGGAGGGTGGCCGGTATGGCCGAGCTGTTTATGGGCGCAAATACCTGTTGGCAGCGCGGACTGCCGTAATGGATAATGCGCGAAATAATCTCTTTGCCCGTTCCGTTTTCACCTGTTACCAGCACATTAACATCTTTGTCTTTAGCTGCTTTGAGTGCAATTTTTATTACGTGTTTGATAGCTTCGCTCTCGCCAATAAAATCCTTTTCTATCATTCCTTCTAACTCTTTTGATACCAAAGAGCCTATATTCTCAGCTTTTTCGAGCTTTTGCTGGAGTGCCAAAAATTTTCCGGTACGCTCCACAGCCACCTGTATATCCATCACCTGAAAGGGCTTGCGGATAAAATCAGAGGCGCCTTTGCGCATGGCCTCAATTACCATATCCATATCGCCATAACCACTAATCATGATTACTTCGGTGGATGGGAAATCTACTTTTATCTGTTTAAGCATATCCAGCCCATTCATGCCAGGTAACATTACGTCTAATATTAAAATCTCGGGTTTTTCTTGCTCTAATAGTGCAAAACCTTGGTTAGGCGTATTGGCTGTGTAAACTTTAAAACTTCTTTTTTCGAGATGGTATTTCAGCTTTTCCGTTATCCGTACCTCGTCGTCCAGTATCAATATTTTTAAGTTGTCCATGGTATAATTAAGTAAAAAGTATCAGGAAAAATTATTGATAAATTCAGGTTTGTAAAACATTAGCTATTATTTTCTGCAACGGGAAAAACTGCCTTCATAATGGTGCCATCCATTACGCGGCTTTGCACTTCTATTCTGCCGCTCATTTCCTGTGTGAGGCGGTATGCAATGGACAAGCCTAAACCTGTTCCTTTGCCCAAAGGTTTAGTGGTTACAAAGGGCAAAAAAATATCTGTCCGCTTTTGATAAGGTATTCCCACGCCGTTATCTCTCACTTTAATAAATACGAATCCATTTTCACTTCCTGTTTCGATAACGATTTCCTTTTTTAAAGCAGGGTTTTTATCTTGCATCTGATTTACTGCGTCGCGGGCATTGGATAACAAGTTATGTATTATCTGCTCCATTTTATGGGGGTTGCCTACCATTTGAGGTATATCAGCATCTAAATTGAGTTGTACTTGGATGTGATGATTTCGATACTGGCGACCAATCATTGACATGGCTGCATTGACACATTCCGATAGGGAGAATAGCTCTTGGACGTCCTCTTTTTGTCCGCTTGAAAAAATACGTATGTGGTCAACAATTTCCCTAACACGGACGATGTCTTCAAATATCTCGTCGGTAGATTGCTGAATAAAAAGCGGATTAGGTTGGGACTCCATCAACTCAAATTTTATTCCTTCGGCTGACAAGGATATGTTTTGGATGGGCTGGTTTATTTCGTGGGCTATACCTGCTGCCAGCTCCCCTAACGACGATAGACTGGCCTGATGCACAATTATTTGCTGCTGTTCCTCCTGTTTTTGTAGGGCTTCGCTTACTTTGGCCGCTAGGTTTTCGTTTTCTTTGCGTTTTAAGTAGTATCGATAGTAAATAATAGATACCAGGATAAGTACCACGAGTATGGTAAAGCCAAAGGAAAGTCTCCACATCGACAAGTTTTCCTTTTCCAATCTTAAACGATAATTGTCGTTTTTGGCCTCCAATATGTCGTTCTCACTCTTTTTTTGCTCTATGTCGTTCATCATAAGCGTTCCCACAAATTGTTCTGCATTTTTTTCTCCCGCCAATACATCCGAAACATTGGCGTACAGTACTTGGTATTCGTAAGCTTTTTTGAAGTTGTTTTGGTTTTTATAAATTAATGCGAGCATGCGGTAGTTATCCTGTAATAAATTTCTGTTGCCTATAGCTTTGGCTAGCAGGATGCTTTTTTGATGTTGCAAAATAGCTTGTTCATTGTCATTCGATTTGGCATATATACGGGCCAGATTCAAAAAGGAAACCGAAGCGCCATGGTGATCGTTTTGTTTTATTTGCAAATCCAGAGCTTCGCGATACATACGGTGCGATGTGGGGAGTTGGTTTTTTTGATAATAAACTCCTCCCATATTGTTTAAAACCGATGCAATACTTAGGCTGTCGCTTTGTTGCAAATATGCGCTATGTAGCAATTGATAGTAAGCCAAAGCCTTGTCATATTCTCCCTGGTTATAATAAATATCACCAAGGTTTTCCCACAGCGCTGTTCTTTCGTGCTGATAGGCTTTGTCGTCTTCTGGTACTTGCGCTAAAGCTTTGTTGTAGTTTTCGAGTGCGCTCTGTTGGTTGCCCAATCCTTTATAAACATTGCCCATGTTTAGGTAGGTACTCACAATATTGGGAACGTCGTTATTACTCAAATAAATTAATAATGAACGCTTGTAGTTATCCAGTGCCTTTTGGAATTTGTCCATACGATAAAACCTCGATGCTAAACCGGTTATGCCACTTTGGTCGCCAATAGACTCATAGGTTGTAAGAGATTTTTGATAATAGCTGAGCAGGCTGTCGTAATCGGTAAAAAAGTAGTAGCCCATGCCCAAATTACCATATGCTTTGGCCTTTCCAGCATGATCGTTTAAAGAGTGGGCAATTTTAAGTGCCTGATTGGCATAATGAATGGCCTTTTGTGCATCGGACGAAACGTAATACGATGAGAGTTGATTGTACAATTCTACCTTTTCGGCGAGCGAAGCATTTTTTAACTGGTGATAAATATTATCGATGGTGTTATTCTGAGCGTTAAGTTGCGCGTAAAATAACAGGATCAATATGATGGCATGTTTCACCCTAATTTTCATCAGTTGATGATTTTTGTTTCGGCGATTCATGGTTCAAGATAGACTACCTATTTGAACCTGATAATACAAAGGAAAGCTCTCCAGAGAATTGGATTGATTTTGATATTTTCACTTCAACGGTAGCACTATTTACCCTAGGGTACTCCAATACTGTGTTGAGAACCATGCGCGTAAAAGCTTCCAAAAGATTGAAATGCCCGTTTTCTGCCATGCCTATTATTTCCTTGGTTAAACGCATCACATCCAAACTGTCGGATGGATTGTCGCTTGCCTCTTCCAATCCGCTGTTGTAATTTAAACTGATGTTAACCAATAAATCCTGTCGGAAATCCTGAAGGTGCGATTCGTAACCTAAGTTGCTGCTAACTAATAAGTTTGTGATGTTTAATATGCCCATGGTATTTGATGTTTTGTTTAAAGTTCAAAGTTTAAAGTTCAAAGTTTGGATTTCTGAGGTTAGGGTTCTGAGTTTTAGAGTTTAGGGGTGTTTATTTACTTATAAATTAGCTGCAATAGTAATTCGAGGCCAGCTTTATCGTCCTTATCGAATTGCGCTAAATTCCGGCTGTCGATATCTAGTACGCCTATTATTACCCCATTTTTGAGCAAGGGTACCACAATTTCTGATTTTGTGAGCGAGCTACATGCTATATGCCCCGGAAACTTTTCAACATCTTCCACTATGATGGTAGCTTTTTCATTGATGCCAGCCCAACAAACGCCAGTGTCTTTTTTTAGCCGAAGACAAGCTATTGGACCTTGGTAAGGCCCTACTAAAAGTTCGCCTTTGTCTAACAAGTAAAAACCTGTCCAAAAAAAGCCTTTCATTTTATGATGGAGCAAGGCCGCCACGGTCGACATGCGGGCTATGGGGTTACTTATAGGTGTGGTTAACTTTTCAATCTGCTCGAACAATCTACCATATTTTGCCAATTTAGTGCTGGGTTTCTCCATTGATCCTTAGTTTTTTAAAACAAAAATGCAAGATAAACATTATTCGTTTATCTTGCATCATTCAATACTTTAAGCACCATTTTATTAATCGGCCAGCATACTCTGAAGTTTTTTTCGTGTAAAAAATATCCTACTTTTAACCGTACCTATGGGCAAATTTAATTGCTCTGCAATTTCTTTATATTTATATCCCGAGGTGTGCATGGTAAAAGGAATCTTAAATTCATCCTCTAACCTTTCTATACTTTGGTTCATTTCGTTTACAGATTGGACCATCTCTGGTGTTTCCGAGGCGTAGTTTCCCTTAAATGCTACACGGTAGGCATCTTCAGCCGAGTCAAATGTGTTTCTGGTTTTTTGTATCCTACGATAATTGTTAATAAAGGTGTTTTTCATAATTGTAAACACCCAGGCTTTAAAATTGGTGTTGGATACAAACTGTTTTCTATATGTAAGCGCTTTTAAGGTTGTTTCTTGCAAAAGATCATTTGCATCTTCTTCATTTGCGGTTAAACTAAGCGCAAAATACCTAAGTCTGTCTTGTAAGGCCAGTAAGCTCTCGTTAAATTGCATTGCTGTCATGGTGTAATGTTTTTTGGCTTGTTTATAATAGTTTGTTTTGTTTACTTTTTTCATATAAACGTTTAACAAATATAGGTATTTCATAAACAATAACAAAAGATTTGAAACTCTTTTATTATCTATATTTGTAATGATTCTAAATAATAAACATAGTAACCTGCTTTTTATTAGCTAATTAAATTAAAATAAAAAGTTCAATCTAAATTAGGGATATTTTCTGAATCATCAAAAGGATGGTAAACAATTAATGTATTCCAAAGGATTGCTTTGGCAGATATGTCTTGCATTAGTTCGATAAAAATTAAAAAACAGGTTTGTCTAATTTACCCATAATTTTTCAGTTTTTTCAATATTGTTCATACTTATTTTTAGCAAATAAATACCACTTCCTAAATTTGGTAAGGTTATTCGTTGTTCGTAGGTTTCAGCTCCTTTAAAATAGCTGCGTTTTGATATTAGGCGACCAGACGCACCATAAATTCCTATTTCGAATGCTCCGATGTAAGTATCCGTAATCTTAACATTTACACTTCCCTTATTGGTTGGATTAGGATAAACCGTGGTTTCAAAAGTGCCCATCAACTCCTCATTAACGCTGGATATGCTGCCTTGAATGCGAACATTGTCTATCGCCCAGCCCCAACCGGTTGTAAAATGGTCGGAGTGTAATCTGAAACGAACCAGAATGGTGTCCTCGGGTTCAAAATTATCGTAAAGGTTAATATGGTGATCTGCATAATCTTTTGCTGTGGGGGTACTCTCATATGTTTTTCCACTCGCCGACCATGCCAGGTTGTGCGAGAAATCGTAGCCTTCCGAAAGAGCCTGCCAGTTTAATCCGTCTTTACTTCCCTCCACAACGGCATAATCGTAAAAATCAATGGAAGGATAAGTTGCCCCACTTTCGCCGGTTTCTAAATATGCGATATCGTAATATTTAATAAATGCCAAATCGGGATCTTTTGAAATTATTATGGGGTATTTCAAAGTATAATATAAGTCGGTGTTTTCGGGGTAGGGATGAGGGGAGTTAATGGCATTGTTGGAAAAAATACCCTCATTTATTGTAAATCCTTCTCCCGAAAAATCATCGAGGTAATCATCATTGTTAAAGTCGTTTACATAGCTTGTTTGTGGTGCTAAAATTATATTGGGTGATATGTTTACCGTGTTCGAAATATATTTTTTCCCATTTATATAACCGTGGATGGATAGCTGGTTGGAGGGTTCCAATACACCAAAATCCATATCGCTTGCGGCTTGGGGATTTATGTTGTAGGTTGTTAATAATAGGCCAATGTTATTATACAGTTCAAAAGAATCCAATTGGCTTTCGAAGGTGGTATTGAGCACATAATTGCCCTTAGGGTTGACTCCTGCCTTACCGATATACGGATGGTTGATTTCGTTGCTAAGTCCATTCATTTTTACCGTCCACACACCCAAACCATGCGTGCCAAGTATTACCTCATCGCCAATAATTTTTATGTCCCAAATGGATACAGCCGGGATACCATTGTCGGCATAAATCCAGTTGGCACCGTTATCTGTACTTATAAACAAACCAATTTCGGTACCCACCCAAATCTCGTCGGTGTTAAAAGGCATTACAGCTAAAGTATTGACTGCCACGTTGGGGAATCCGTTACTACTGTTTGAACTTCCTTCTATACCAAAACCTGATATATCCTCCCAAGTCTGTCCCAGATCTTCAGTTCTGAAAATTTTTGGGAAGTTAGAAAAGGAAAACAGCATATAAGCTGTTTCGGGTTGTGTGGGATGAGTTAGGATGTTACTTATGGTGCCCATATCCATAAAAGGCTCCAGAGCAGTAAAGCTCTCGCCTCCGTTGGTAGAAACATGAAGCTTGCCTTTGTTAAACCCGGGATCGGTATTCATGAGTATACCTGCCCATACTATGCTGGGGTTGGCTTCGCTGATGGCTATTTTAGGCGATGAGTTGCCCGTGAAGCTCCAATGTGACCCCATATTAATATTCTTCCATGTGTCGCCAAAGTCGGTCGATTTCCAAAGCCCGGATGCACCACCGGTAAAAAGCAGGTCAGGATCAGCCACACAACTGGCAATACGTGTAACAAAAGGAGCCATTTCCTCATCGTCATAATCTCCCATTAAAGCGCCAATATTAAGCCATTTTTTGCCGCCATCTATGCTCTTTTGTAGCTGATTGTAGTAATAGGTTCCGATAAGCATTTGAGGATTTCGCGAATGCCAAACCACATCAAAGCCATCCCCTCCAAGTACATCTTCCCAATCGGACATTCTATCTGGGTCGTTGCCCGAAAGAGTGGAGCCGTTGTCCTGAAGACCCCCAAAGTATTTATATTGTTTGGGATGACGTGTTATGCCGTAATACTGCGATGTGATATAACCGTTGGATTTTGATGTCCATGTAGTACCCCCGTCTGCAGAGTATCCTATTCCCCCATCGTTACCTACGATAATGGAAAAAGGACTGCCGTGGTTCTCAAGGATGGTAATGTTGTGATGGTCGGCATGGGAGTAGGAATCGGGATTGGTTTTTTTAGTGTCCCAATTGCTAATTTTGGATTTTGTTAATCTTCTATCTTTCAGTTGGTAAGGCTCTATTTTTATTTCGCCATTTGGCAGGTTGTTGGCATCCCACAAGGCACCGCTTGCCAACTGTGTGTAAAGAGCTGCCATTACTTTGTAGTCTCCGTTATTGTCTTGGATGGCGGCATGCTGATATGCTGGGTTGTACACTACATTATGCACCAAGATAAGCTCGTATCCGCCATCATACACATCAAACTTGTTATTGTTGTTTGCATCAACAAACGAAGCGTGCAATTGCTGACCTGTTGTGGTGTTCATCACCTTAAACGGTACATCCACATATTCTGCATACTGCAATTTATTAAGGTCTTCGGTAAATATTCCACTCCAATCGGTCTCGGAAGCTTTTCTTTTTAACCGATGACATTTTTGGCTTTTTCCCGAACCAAACTCAATACTTATGCGGTTTGTTTGGTTGATGTTTTCTGAAAATATACTAACTCCACCATTGGAGTATCCTCCTTCAAAATATTCAAATCGAAGTAAGGATGCTATGTTGTTGGTAACTGTAAAGGCTTGCTTTTCAGTAGATGCTATTTCGGCACCAATTTCAAAACTGTATAAGTCAATGCCGCCGATAAACCCTTTGTTGGCATTGGTGGGATTAACAGCCATGGTACTGTTGTACCAGCCTTGACCCTCCAAAAACTTGGTGGCAGTGCCTGATTCAGTTGCCCGAGCCCACTCTGTCCCTCCATCGAACGAATAATATACCTCAGACTCCTCATTGATAGCATATAATTTATTGGGGTCATTTTTAGCTACGGTTAATTCAATTCTTCCTGCATCGCTCATATCGTGAACCAGAAACCATTTTTCTCCTCCATTTTCGGTCTTGTAAATTCCCTTGTCGTTGCAAGTAGCCCAAAGTATATCGTCGTTGCTTGGGTGTATTATAATTTTTTGGTAGCGTCGGTTCAAAGGTGCACCTGCCGAATGCCAAGTATCGCCTCCATCCAATGATTTAACAATTCCTTTATTGGTTGCTACCCATAATATGTTTTCGTTGGAATGGGATACCACTAGGCTGTTCACATAGTAAAAACCGCTCTTGTCTTTAGTTGATGTTATTTGTGTCCAAGTGATGCCTTTATCTGTGCTTTTAAAAATGCCATTTCCACGCACCGCATCAATGTTATAAAAGCCTTCGCCTGTGCCAGCATAAATAACGTTTGTGTTGGATGGTGCCATGCAAAGGCTGGCTATGGCAAGATTGGGTAGGTCGGGCGAAATAATTTGCCAGGAATTACCTCCGTCTGTAGTTTTCCATATGCCTCCGGAAACGGCTCCCGCAAACCATGTTTTACCTGTTCCATCGCTGGGATCTACTATTATGCTTCTTGTTCTGCCACCAACATTTCCCGGGCCACGCTGCACCCAAGGTAAGTTTACCTTTGCCGATTTAAGAAAGGTTCTGTGTGCTACTGCTGATTTAAGCTCACTTACTTTATGGTTTGTTGCGTAGGCTGGTTTGCCATTTCCCGAAACCAAGGTCTGAAGATACTCCACATATTTATTGGGTTTATCGGGTTTAGCATATCCATGTTTTCTGCGCTCAATCTTTTTGTTGATGTGTTGCTGTACAATTTCGGACGAAGATATCGGTACCAATAGTTTGTTTTTTACTGTGGAGTTGGTATCCGGCATTAAATGGTTATATACGCCAATCAACGTTAGAATTACCGCGGAAAATAAAAAAAAACTCTTTTTCATATGTTTATAATTGAATTCATTTGCCATATGGAACTCGCCATTACAATCATTCTCCTTTGTGAGAGATAACTCTCATGGCTCGTTTCATGTGTTAATAATTGATTTTTTTTGCCATATGCCTGTCAGCAGGTAGGCAGGGAACTCGCCAATTTTGTCATCCTCTTCCCGCTGCGGCAAGACAGATGTTGTGGGGGAAGTACTGCTCATAGCCCCCTTGTGCTAACGATGGCTCGCTTCAACTCATTATATTTTTTTAGTATTCGATGCCTGTCCGTTAGACAGGATACGCACGAATATTGCTTTTGTTGCGGATAAATCAATCTAATAGCTTGTCCCGTGCTCTACGAGGGCTCGTTTCCCGAGTGTCAATTCATTCGTATGTTAATTGCTTTGCCCACAGCAAATTATTACTACTTATCCCACACCCGACAAATATAGTGAAGTTAATGGAGTGTGACAACTTCTATAAATGTATGAAAGCCACCGTCAACGTTCTGACAGTGGCTTTCAATCTTTAACCAAACCTAACCCTAAACTATGAGTTATGACAAAGGTAAGGATAATGATAGCAAATGCAAGTTTCCACAAAAAATATCATTTTTTGAACAATTTTGTTTTATGTTTTTCTCTCTGTATATTTAAAGCAAAATAATGGCTGGTGCGGTGAAGATCCGTTGATCAGTTAAAGATATAGAGGCACAGCGTAATTCTATTTTTTAAACAAACAAAATACATGATGGAAAAGTTATTCACAACAAATTTTTGGAACGATTTGTTATCAATTCTTGGGCGATGGGTGTTTACCGAAGTGCCCGGTATTATAATTATCACAATTGGTTTATTGATAGTGTTAAAGCTGATTTCATTTGCCATGCAACGATTTAAAAAAGCGCTAATCCATAGAGCTGAGCGTAGTGATTCTACAGATATCGCAGAATCGACAAAACGTATTAACACGCTCACTGATATTATAAAGACTACGGTTAAGGTTTCAATTGTTACGGTTTATGTTATCATGTTGCTCAGCAAGTTCAGCATTGACGTGGCTCCCTTACTGGCCAGTGCAGGTATCTTAGGCTTGGCCGTTGGTTTTGGTGCACAGGAATTGGTGCGCGATTATATCTCAGGGTTTTTTATGTTGTTAGAGGATCAGATTCGTATCGGCGACGTAGCCATCATCAATGGAACCGGCGGTGCTGTGGAACGTATTGAACTGCGTACCATCACTTTGCGCGATTTATCGGGTGTAGTGCATATATTTCAAAATGGTAAAATAAGCTCGCTCAGCAACATGACAAAGGATTGGTCGGCCATGGTTTTTGAAATTGGCGTGGCTTATAAGGAGAATGTGGAGGAGGTTATAAAAGTGATTGAGCAGGTAGCTGGTGAAATGGAAATTGAAGAGCCCTATAAGGCCAATATCTTGGAGCCTATAGAAGTTATGGGATTGGATAAGTTTGGAGATAGTGCCGTTGTTATCAAGGCTCGTTTTAAAACCAAGGCAGGCCAGCAATGGACTGTGGGGCGTGAGTATCGTAAACGTTTAAAGGTTGCTTTTGATGCCAAGAATATTGAAATACCATTCCCACACACCACTATTTATTGGGGCGATCAAATAGATCCTTTAAAATTAACTATGGATAAGGATGTAAAAGCCAAACAGGAGTAATGAATTCAGGATGTGTATCAAATTGGATTTTTACAAACTATTTTTATGCAGACGGTTGAATACAGATAGGGTTAATTAATGATAATCAGGATCTGTTGAAAAATTCGTAAGGTGCTAAAGATGGATATGTTATAGCATCTATGTAAATTAAGTGCACTGGAATATGGCAAAAGCTCAAAAAAATACAAAACTGCTTTTAAGGGCCGAAACCAGTCGTTCAACATACAAATACGCACTCTCAGCATTTTTTAATTTCCCAACAAGTTTCATCCATGTACATTTGCATTCATAAACGTAAATCTATATCAAATTGGGTAAAGCGTTTGAATAGTCATTTCACAAATGATTCAGATTCTTAATGTTAAGGTTAAATTGTATTAATCCATCATTCGTTTTTTTTATTCTATTTTTACGACCATTAAACCATTCATTTGTCGACGGATGGAAACTTGTTCGGAATATCAATATTTGAATTGCTATCATAAATGAAAAGTACAAAATTAAGCTTCCTATTCATCCTCCTCTTCGTTTTCAATTATACGGTATTGGCCAATCCCGATTCTCCTGCGGATAAAAATACGGTTGTACTGAGCGGTCATATTAAAGATGGCAGTACCGGCGAATTGTTGATAGGGGCGGCCGTTTATTTTAAAGACTTAAAATCCGGCGCTACCTCTAATTTATATGGTTTTTATTCCTACGCAGTTAAGCCAGGAACTTATGCGGTGGATATTATTTATTTGGGATATGAAACCATTAGCAAAACGATAGAGTTGAATGTCAACACCACATTGGATGCAGAGTTGTTTGCAGATAATAAAACAATAGCAGAGGTGGTGGTGACCTCAACGCGTGTTGATGCCAATGTACGTGATGCTCAAATGGGTGTGCAAAAACTCCAGAGCAAAGATATAAAGGCTGTTCCGGCACTTATGGGTGAGGTGGACGTGATAAAAGTGCTTCAGCTAATGCCCGGTGTGCAGGCCACCAGTGAGGGTTCCAGCGGTTTTAGCGTAAGGGGCGGCAATCCCGATCAAAACCTTATTTTGTTAGACGAAGCCACCGTTTATAATGCGGGCCATATGCTGGGTTTCTTTTCGGTGTTTAATAACGATGCCATTAAAGATGTGCAGCTTTATAAAGGCGATATCCCTGCCAATTATGGTGGACGCTTAGCATCGCTAGTGGATGTGCGCATGAACGATGGCAACAATAAAAAGTGGGAGGGTAATGGCGGTATCGGGCTCATCTCGTCGCGCATTACCTTGCAAGGACCTATCGTAAAAAATAAAACTTCGGTTATTGCAAGTGCCCGACGCACTTATGCCGATATTTTTCTGCCATTATTGGCCGAAGAGGAGAACAAGAACAGTAAAATATATTTTTATGATATCAACGCCAAAGTAAAACATGTTATCGATAACAACAACCGTGTATATCTTAGCTTTTATACAGGGCGTGATATTTTTAAAGAAACAAGATCGAGTATTGACTACGGAAACCGAACTTTTACTTTACGCTGGAACCATGTTTATAATCCAAAATTGTTCTCCAACCTTACGCTCATAAGCAGTAACTACGATTACGGTTTGGAGGCCAAAGATGCCACTTCGGGTTTTAGATGGGACAGCAAATTGCGCGATTACAGTATGAAAATTGATTTTGATTATTATCCCAACCCTAACAATACCATTAGTTTTGGAGCTCAGAGTATATTTCATACCATGCAGCCAGCCACCGCCATTGGAACCGGCGAGAGTGCACTTATCAATGAAATAGTTTTGCCTAATGTCCATGCGCTTGAGCACGCTGTTTATATTGCCAATACCCAAAGCATAGGTAGGCTTAACCTTAAATATGGTTTGCGTTTGTCGGGGCTTCAAAATATAGGTGAGGGAACTGTTTTTCAATTTGATGAGAATTATAAGGAAATAGGCAAAAAAGAATACGCATCGGGCGATGTTTTTAATAGTTATTGGGGATTGGAACCACGTGTTGGTCTGTCGTTTATGCTCAACAATTCATCATCGATAAAGGGTAGCTATGCACGCACACGGCAGTATTTGCATTTGGCTAGCAACTCTACTTCGGGCACACCGCTGGATGTTTGGTTTATGTCGTCGCCCAATATCGAGCCTCAAATCAGCGATCAGTTTTCGGTGGGATACTTTAAAAATCTGAAAAACAATGCCATTGAAACATCGGTGGAACTTTTTTACAAGGACATGCAAAATACCATCGACTTTAAAGATCACCCTAATTTGTTGCTGAACGATAAAATGGAGGGAGAGCTACGCATAGGCAAATCGTGGGCCTATGGAACCGAGTTTTTAGTTAAGGTAGATAAGGAGAAGTACAGCGGTTGGATAAGTTACACCTGGAGCAATTCGTGGCGCAAGATACCGGAGATATACGATGGGAATAAATATCTGTCGCCTTACAGTCGCGACCATGATGTTTCGATTGTGCTTAACCGTGCATTGGGAAAAAGGGGGCGCTTGGGTATGAACTGGATATATTCCAGCGGATCGCCCATGACTTCGCCCACAGGACGTATGTTTATAGGTGGCGATGTGGTTCCTATTTATTCGGGTCGCAACCAGGAACGCATGCCTGATTACCACCGAATGGATATTTCTTATACCCTTCAGAGTAAAAACAAGAAAAACCGGAAATGGCAGGGCGAGTGGAACTTTGCCTTGTACAATGCCTATGGGCGAAAAAATCCCTGGAGTATTTATCACGAGCAGGACGAAGATGATCCCTACCAGGTGAAGACCTATAAAACCTTTTTGTTTCAGGTAGTGCCGTCTGTTACTTATAATTTTAAATTTTAAGCCATGAGCAAACTATTATCTAAACTGAATATGTCCATTATAGTGGTTTTATTATCCTTATCGCTTTATTCGTGTACCGAGGAAATAGATATGAAGTTTAAATCGGGAAAACCGCAATTGGTGGTGGATGGATTTTTTACCGATCAGATGCAGGATCATTTTGTGAAGCTTTCGCTATTGGCCGAATTTTCAAGTAACAAGCCTAATCCTCCTATATCGGGTGCTCAGGTAACTTTAAGCGACGGAGAGAATGAAATTACTTTGAGCGAGTTGCCTGATATGGCTGGGACATATCTCATCCCAAAATCGTACCGAGGTATTTACGGAAAAACATATACGCTCAAAATAAGCGCCGTAGATATTGACGGTGATGGGGCAAATGAAAGTTATGAGGCTTCCAATACCTTAAATCCCATTGCTGGTATAGGTTCTGTGGGGCTTGGATGGAGCAACACACAAGGCCAAAAGCAATGGCAGGTATTACTGTTTAGTCGCGAACCAGAGGAAACACAGGACTTTTATGCTTTTAGTTTGTATTTGAATAATGAGTTAATTACGCCCAGGATTTCGGATTTGGTATATAGAGAAGATAAATTTTTTAATGGCAACCAAATTAATGGGGTATGGGTACAGAGCATTGTAGAAGAAGATCCTCAGGGAGAGGCTACGGACTATTTATTAAAGGAGGGCGACTGGGTGAAATTGGAGATGCAAAACATTAACAAAGACTATTATGATTTTTCAAATGCTGTAATAGAAGAGACAGGTATAAAAATACCATTGTTTAGCGGGCCGCCGGCCAATGTGCCTACCAATGTGAGTAACAATGGACGAGGTTTTTTTAGGGTGTATTCGTTGGTTCAGGATTCTATTAAGATAACAAAAGAAATATTGGAGTGGAGGAATTAAGGTTTACACACGGGGGTGGATCTACTCACGGGGTGAATATTAGCGTCTTGTACATATTCACCCCGTGAGTAGTCTCTAATGCAACTTATTTGAAATGATGTTAAAAAACTCGGCTCGGGTAGCAGGTTGGTTTAAAAAGGCACCGGTAAAATCGGATGTGGTGGTTACGGAGTGTTGTTTTTGAACGCCACGCATCTGCATGCACATGTGTTGGGCTTCAATAACTACGGCAACGCCGAGCGGATTCAGTGTATTTTGGATACACTCTTTTATTTGTGTGGTTAACCTTTCTTGCACTTGCATCCGGCGAGCAAAAGCCTCTACCACACGGGCAATCTTGCTAAGCCCAGTAATATGGCCTTTTGGAATATAGGCCACATGTGCTTTGCCAAAAAAAGGTAGCATATGATGTTCGCACATTGAGTAAAGCTCAATATCCTTTACCACCACCATCTGCCGGTAATCTTCTTTAAACATGGCCGATTTGATAATCTCTTCTGGGTTCATTTGATAGCCCTGTGTAAGGAACTGCATAGCCTTGGCAACGCGCAGTGGCGTTTTTTCCAGTCCCTCGCGGGTTACATCTTCGCCCAATAATTCAATAATATGCTTATAGTGCGAACTCAGGTTTTTGGTGGTGGCATCGTCATAGCTTTCTGTTTTGTTGTATCCACCATCGCCGTTTAAACTAAAATCCATTTTTAAGATGTTTTATAATAGCGTGAAAAAACAATAATACAAAAGTCATTAAAAAAGTTAGGTAAATGACTGTCTTTTTTAATTTAATTAATTTTTAGTCCTACGTATTCAATTTGGATATTACTTGTTACCATAAATTTCGCTCCATGCTTTTCATTTTAAGTTTTACGCTATATGCTTTACGCTATGCGCTAACAACTTTCTGTTTTACGCTTTTCCCACCGCCTACAGACGCTGTCGGGGCTAAGGACGCCAACAGGTCTTTGCTACTCTTTATGCTATTTGCTCCTTGCCCTAAGCCCCATGCTCCCCGCCCCTTGCTTAATTCCTTTGCGGTACATTTTACAAACACGCCATTTATTAACTATTTTGTATTATTTTTGTGCGCATCTCGTTAAAAACAAAAAGCATATGTCGTTACCTAAATTTTTGATTAGTAAAAGATTTCTCTTACATATTGGCGCAGCCATTGGGTTGGTGGTTGTAGTTTTGATAACAACATTTATTTCGCTGAGCATATACACACACCATGGCGAAAGTTATGCTACGCCCGATTTTTCAGGCCTTACGGAGGTGCAGTTTATCGACTTGGTTCAGCAAAAGAATTTGCGCTATAAAATAATCGATTCAACTCATATTCCGGATGTAACGCCTGGTGTTGTTATGGAGCAAACCCCAAGGCCCGGAGATCACGTTAAGGAAAATAGAACTATTTTTTTTACTATCAACGCCTATTCGGCCGAGCAGGTACCCATGCCACATTTGGTTGATTTTTCGTTGCGTAATGCACAAGTAACCCTCGAATCGTACGGTATCAGGGTGCGTCAGCTTATTTATATCCCATCGGAATACGCGCAGTTGGTGCTGGGTCAGCATTACCAAGGGAAACCAATAAAACCCGGAACCATGATACCCAAAGGTTCCTACGTGGATTTATTGGTTGGTCAGGGTTTAAGTGATGAAAAAACGCAAGTTCCTAATTTACTGGGCATGACATTGGAAGAAGCCCGAGCATTGGTGCAAGCTCATTCCTTAAATATCGCCGCAATTATTTACGACGATAGCATACCCAGCCAAAGGGATAGTTTGCGTGCTTTTGTTTGGAGGCAGTTGCCGGAGCCTGAAATGGATAACAAATTAAGGTTGGGTTCTTCGTTGGATATTTGGCTCACTATCGATTCGGGTAGGTTAGTGCCCGATAGTGAAACCGAGGAGCACGAAATATTAGAATAATGAATGAAATACGAAATGAACGAAGATAACGATACCGAAGATCAATTTGACGATCTGGAAGAGTTGCAAACAGAAACGTTTGAGCATTTCCGCTTTGTAGTAGATGCCGGACAAAAGCAGTTGCGCATAGATAAGTTTCTGGTTAACAGGATGGAAAAATCCTCACGAAACAAGATACAGGACGCCGCCGCTGCGGGAAATATATTGGTGGACGGCGTAGCGGTGAAACCCAATTACAAGGTAAAGCCCAATGAAACGGTTACCATTGTAATGACATATCCCCGAAGGGAGATTGAAATATTACCGCAAGACATACCTATCAACATTGTGTACGAAGATGATTATCTGATGGTTATCAATAAAGATCCGGGTATGGTGGTGCATCCCGGTCATGGTAATTATTCGGGTACTTTGGTCAATGCGCTGGCCTATCACCTACAAGGTTTGCCGCTTTTTAATGCCCAGGATCCCCGACCTGGCTTGGTGCACCGGATAGACAAGGACACATCGGGATTGCTGGTGGTAGCCAAAACGGAGTACGCAAAAAATTTCTTGGCAAAACAATTTTTCGATAAAACAAGCGAACGTACCTATACTGCGCTGGTTTGGGGTAATATGGAGGATGAGGAGGGAACTATTACCGGACATATCGGTCGCAGCCTAAAAAACAGGTTGCAGATGGTGGTTTTTCCCGATGGTGAGTTTGGTAAACATGCCGTTACCCATTATAAGGTATTGGAACGCTTGGGCTATGTTACCTTAGTGCAATGTGTGTTGGAAACAGGCCGCACACATCAAATCAGGGCTCATATGAAATTTATTGGACATACTATTTTTAACGATGAACGTTATGGTGGCGACGGAATACTAAAAGGAACAACCTTTACCAAATATAAGCAGTTCGTTCAGAATTGCTTTAAGCTTTTACCCCGTCAAGCATTACATGCCAAAACGCTGGGTTTTGTGCATCCCCATACGGGCGAAAAAATGAGTTTTGATAGCGAGCTGCCTCAGGATATGACCATGGCCATCGAAAAATGGAGAGGGTATATTGGAAGCCGTGAAGAGTAGTTCAGACTGAAAATAGAATAATCATGAATAAAAAAAATATAGCCATTGTCTATGGTGGCGACTCTTCGGAAATAGTGGTTTCGCGAAATAGTGCCAAAGGGGTTAAATCTTTTATAGACTCCACAAAATACAATTCGTTTCCTGTTTTAATAACGCGAAATAAATGGGTGGCCGAAATAGACGGTCAGGAATATCCTATTTGTAAAGATGATTTTTCGTTTACGTTAAAAGAAAAAAAGATAAGCTTCGATTGTGCTTACGTCACCATACACGGTACACCCGGCGAGGATGGAAAGTTGCAGGGCTATTTTGATATCATCGGGATGCCTTACACAACCTGTGGGGTGCTGCCCGCTTCGCTCACCTTTAATAAATTTGTGTGTAATAGCTATTTAAAAGGTTTTGGGCTAAAGGTGGCCGATTCGGTTTTGGTGCGTAAAGGGAATGATTTCGATGCGGAGCAAATTGTACAGAAGCTAGGGCTTCCCTGCTTTGTAAAACCCAATGCAGGGGGTTCGAGTTTTGGAATAAGCAAGGCTAAAACAATAGCCGAAATTGAGCCCGCCGTCCATAAGGCTTTTGAGGAGAGCGACGAGGTGATTATTGAGCAGTTTGTGCAGGGAAACGAGTTTACCTGCGGTCTGTATAAAACCCGTGGGGGCGAAACCATTTTTCCGATTACCGAAGTGATATCCGCTAACGAGTTCTTTGACTTTGAAGCAAAATATACGCCCAGCAAGGTTCAGGAGATAACCCCGGCACGTTTGCCCGAGGAAACGACAGAAAGGATTAAGAAAATCACTTCAATGATTTACGACATATTAGACTGCAAAGGATTAGTGCGTGTAGATTATATTTTAAGCGGTAATAACATCTTCTTGCTAGAGGTAAATACCGTTCCTGGAATGACACCCACAAGTTTTATCCCTCAGCAAATAGCTGCCGCCGGCCTGGATATCAAAGCCGTGTTTACCGATATTATAGAAAGCTCGATAGGAGAGTAGTAAATATTGCCGTTGGCTTTAGCCAACGGAAGATAGAGGTATAGTGAATGGCTTTAGCCACATTTAGCCTGTTTGGTTTGAAACAAATAAATGTGGCTAAAGCCAGCAAATACAAATCAGCACCGTTGGCTGAAGCCAACGGCAATAAAACAAAATTCATTTTTTAAATACAAGGAGTTTACGCGGTAGTTCAGGGGCTTTCTCGATGTAAAGTTCTTCATGTTCAGATTAATAAAAGTATTCGCATGAAGAAATACGACCATATTCAGACACAGCTTGTGCATCTAGTCCCCTACTTGCGCTTGCGTGTTGGCTGCTTGGCTTTATTTCGTACAAATATAAGTTTGTTTCGTCCTTTGGGACTGTCTCTTTGGTCTATCTCAAAAGCATCGATGGCTTTAATAAGAGGGGTTAATTTTTGGAAACCGAAGTTACGGGGGTCAAAGTTAGGCTGCTTTTTTTGCAGCAAACCGCCTACATCGCCCAAAAAAGCCCAGCCATCGTCCTCCGATAGGTCATCAATAGAGGTGGCGATGAGTTTAATTTCTTTGGCTGTTATCTTGTCAACTGCATTTTTTTCGTTGTCCTTTTCGTGCTCCGATCCGACTTCTTTGGATTGGTTTTTCAATATCTCAATATAAATAAATTTATCGCAGGCTACGATAAAGGGGTTAGGTGTCTTTTTTTCGCCTATGCCTATCACCTGCATCCCGGCTTCGCGCAGGCGTGTTGCCAAACGGGTAAAATCGCTATCGCTGGATACAATGCAAAAACCATTTACCTTTTCGGAATAAAGGATGTCCATGGCATCGATAATCATGGCTGAGTCTGTGGCGTTTTTTCCGGTTGTGTATCCGTATTGTTGAATCGGAGTAATGGCATTTTCTAGAAGCAGTATTTTCCACTTTGCCAGATGGGGTTTAGTCCAGTCGCCATAGATTCTTTTGATGGTGGGATTGCCATATTTTGCTATCTCTTCCATCATCTCTTTTATGTAAGCAGAGGGTATATTGTCGCCGTCGATAAGGACAGCTAGATTCATATTCATAATGTTTTGTTTAAAGTGTTATTCCGCCTATAAAGGTATGCTTATCCATCGAGGTTTCATAATTTATGCTATTGGTGTCTTATAATTGATTGCTACCTGCCAGCCGGCCATAGCCGTCAAGCTAAGCAACTTTTAGTAAGTTAAGTTTTTGTAAATGAGACACATCTCCATTCTTGGTTTCCCGGAACAGATTTTTTTCCAATAGTTCCAGCACTATTTCGAGCCAGTCCTTCATTTGCTCCT
>JAGXIO010000033.1 GCA_024635555.1 Saccharicrinis sp. | reverse complement strand
CATATCCGAAAATCCAATATTAACTAAATCGGCATGTGAAGTTGCACAATTAAGGTAACCTCGCCCATCATCTGCAGCCATAGTTATTACCACATTGTATTCCATCATATCGAGCGTAGCGTTGGTATTCCATTTGGGATGCGTGATCATTGGAGCAAACAGTTTTTCGTATTTCACCGAAATATCCCGTTGTGTAGCACCGTTTATCAGCACATAGTCCGATATACCCCAAAAATCATATCTCACATCGTTATCATAACAGTATTCTATTAAGTCCTTGGCAAAGGATGCGAAAGGTTCACCTTTATAATTTAGTACGGTACCATTTTTATAATTAAATCCGGGATCGCGGGTATGTACCCCTACTTCTGCGTCTGGCAAAATAGCACGAACCGCTTTTTCTGTATTTGCAAAATGGTCTATAAAATCTTGTTTTGTACCAAACCAATGATCCGGTGTTTCAATCTCTGACCCTACCCTAAAACGCCAAGATTCTACTTCTGCCAGACCATAGGTATCCACCAACTTTTGAATAAGCGCTTTGATAAAATCGTGATACGCCACCTTGTCGAATGGTGGTAAAGAGTTTCCATAGGAAGAAATTTGCTCATCTGCACGGAAGTTAATGTTATCAGTGGTTCCTTTGGGGATAAATGTATACCCATGCTGAAACGCCCATGGTACCTGATCGAGCACCAGTTGATGGATCTTAGTGTTTGAATTTACAATATGGTCTAAACGCGTTATCAAAGGTGTCCAATTATAAACATACTCTCCTGTAGTTTCATTGTAAGTTACCGGGTCATACTCAAGATAGGGTACCCTAACCCCATCTACAGTTTTCATAATTCCACCAATCATTCGGATGAGATTAACCTCCATCCCTGTCTTTACACCTGCACCAGTTTCGGGACTTATGCGATTCGCTGTTTTCCATATATCGTGCAGCGCTGCTTTTTTATAGCTTTCACTGGTAAAATCAGTGGATAATGTGACCTGTGATTCGGCATATAAAAAGGTTAGAAGGCCAAGAGCTATTCCTAACGTTTTTATTACAAAATTATTTTTCATCATTATAGTGTTAAATTAACTATTTCTATTTTGCTGTGAACTTCCACCAATTCAGATTGAACAGTTCTTCATTTCCTCCTGTAAATTTCAGGTACAGATCATGCGTTCCGGTAATGTTATCTATTTTGCATTTCTGTGTTTTCCATTTATTTAAGCCGCCAGTTGACTTAACATTACAAACACCTACTATTTTACCCGAATCACTGTCAAGTCTAATTTCTATAGTCCCTTCGTTAGCAGCTGCTACACGGGCGCAAAATCTTTTGGTTCCCTTGTTAAAGTCAACGCCGCTTATCTTAATCCAATCACCGTTACTTATATCAGTAACCATTCTCCCATTTCCTTTGTCAAAACACGAATCTGTTTCGATACCGGGTAACATATACGACTGTGCCGCCATGGTTTCGGCCTGATTAATCAAGTATGGATTTAAGTTTTTAATCTGCTCAGGGCCTTTGCGGGTAGGTATTACGGGTTTGATGGTGCCATCCTCATTATAAAAAAGCTCATCGATACAAACTGATCGCTGCCTTATAGCGTCCACACCTCTATCGGTAGCAATCTTACGCGTGTGGTAGGCCATATACCATTTGTTTTTGAACGGAAAAATACTGGCATGGGAATTATTGAAGTTATCCTTTGGCTGCTCAAGTACGGTTCCTTTATATTTCCATCCACTTAAAGGATTATCACTCATCATATAATCGATATTCATACCCCCGTCGCCGGTATTAAAGTAGGAGAAATAGTAATATTTTTTTCCGTTTACTATATTATAATGAATGTAACCACCTTCGTAAAACCCTGGGGCATCAATGGTAATGGCAGGCCCGTGGGTGCTGGTCAAATCATTACCTAGCTTAATGATACGTGCATTTTTAGGGCGGGTGCCTCCTTCAGGAAAGTTAGCTGGTCCGCCACCAAATACGCAGTAAGCCTGACCATCTTCGTCGATAAATACGGTTGGGTCAAAACACCATTCCACATCGGCGTTTTCCAATTCCTTTGTGATGAGCGATTTTCCACCATGGCCTTTAAAATGCCCCGTTGGCGAATCGCACACCGCTACACTTATGCTGCGGTTTCCATCGCCGGTGTATAGATAAAAAGTATCCTTACGCTCTACAATTGTTGGCGCCCAAGCTTGGGTTACCCAAGGCATATCTTCCGGTGCTTTAAGTACTTGGCCATGGTCTGTCCAGTTTTGAAGGTCATCGGTCGATACGCAGGTAATGTCATTCATCCAGTAGCGCTCCTGACCGTCGATATCGTGCGAAGTATATAAATACAAACGTCCTTTGTATTCTATTCCTACCGGATCGGCCGTATAACGTTGCGAAATAATAGGATTTTGTGCATATCCAGGATTAACAAAAAGAAAAGATAATACACTAAGTAATAAAATTTTAACACATCTGTTTTTCATTTCTTACAACTTGATTTTATTATTTTATTTTATAAATTCTTCTGGCTTCAATTCAATCAACACCACGCTATGGCTGGATAAGGTAGATTCTAAGCTAATGACACCATCCATTGCCGAAATAGATTTATCAACAATTGTTTGTGGTAATTGAGCCAGTTTTATATACTTGGCTTTATTGTCATTGTAATAATCTACCCCAGCTTTACCAAAAGTAATTTCGGTAGAACCATACAGACGTGAATTTGCAATGGGCTGTATTCCTGCCGCTATACAATCTTTGTATAAATCGTGTGCATATTCACCATGTTCCCTATCCACAGTCCATTGATTCATTATCCATTTTTTATTTTTTAATACGCTTTTACCAACAACAAATGGTTGGAGTGTTTTTGTTACATCACTGTTCCTTAACGGATCGTGATTATAAAGAAGCAGGTAAATTCTCCCTTCCTTTTCGCTTGCGATAATGCCGGTAAAACCTTCCACTAAACCGTTATAGTTCACGCTTATCTTTTTACCATCTTCCATCTTTTGTAAAAGGCTCACCACATGCGAACGGGGCGTATCTCCGAACCCCCAATCATATATCTCCGACATATTGTATTTATATACCACATCAGCTATGGCTGCATACCAACTGGCGCCATATTCCGAATTGTCGTTCAACCCACCTTTCGTTCCATTTTCATCGGCCAAAATCCCAAATTCTTGAATATCTACAGGTATATTGGAAAACTGGGGATACAAGTTTAAACGCGACCTAATTTTCTTCATAAAACCCTCCAATTCCACTGTTTTTTTTCCAAGAAATTCGTAGTATGAAAAGCAAATGAAATGCATGGGAGTCCCAACTTTACCAGTAGCGTGATTGGTACCTAAAGCACAATGATCGATGATATCTAATCCCCAATTCGTAGGGGATTGGTTGAGCATGATATTACCTGGGCCAATTTCGACGTCGGGAATGATTTTCGTCACCGCATCCACTGTCATATCGTAATGCTTAAAATACTCCTCCTTTGTTGCGTTCCAATGATGCGGGTTATAGTTGGGCTCGGTACCCACTCTAAAGCGCCATGTTTTCACTTCGTCGTACCCGAAAGCATTTACCATAGCTTGAATAAACCCAGTGATATATTGTTGCCAGTGGTCGTAATTTGCAGGAGGATTGGCATTACCATAAGTATTTACCTCTTTTTGCTCACTCATGTTCCAGGGTACATTATCCAAAACAATGCGGGGTTTAAATCCTGTGAGCTTTACCTTTTTTAATATTTCCACTGCATCGGTAAAATCAGCCTTCACATTTCCTTGGCTATCCAATCCTTGATACCAATCCAATTTATAATCCGTTCTTCCACCCAGCATCCTAACCAGGTTAATATTTTTTGTATACGATTTAATATCATCCAAACTATTTCTGTATTCTTCACTGTTAAATCTAGCTGGCGATATCATTGGTTTAGTTTGCCAAAATGAGTAGATAGTTCCTGCTGTTTGATCTACATCAACAACAATTCCATCCGTTAGCTTAGGTTTTTCTATATTCGTTATTTTAGAAGAAGAAGAAGAACCCAAACCCATCACTTTGTTAGCACAGGAGATAGATACAAACACAGACAGAAGAATCACTGACAAAATAACAAAAGAACTTTTTTTAAAAAATAACATTGTTATCAAATTTTACTTTTACGCATTTAGAATATTTATCTCCAGCCTATTTTAACACCAAAAGATCACGAAACACTATTTTCGTACCTAACAAATATACCTATCCACTCTATGTTATATTAGAAGCAATGATGCAAATAATAATACTCATGTTGCATTTTCATTTTTAAACCGCATTACACAAACAAAACGAGTCTATCTTTAAAAAGTGAGAAACAAAAACAGCCTTACACACGACCACAACAAATAATAAATATGTAAAAAATCGCAACGTATGAATATCCTTTTGAAGACTCACGTTATTACGTTTTTCTTATTACTTACCGGAGTAAATAGGGTGTTTTGCACACTTTACTATTGTGCAAATATTGAAACATGTTAATTCCAATGTCGAATTGAAGGGAGGACTGGTCAAGGGCATCAAAATTTTTGTGCGAGAAAGCACCATACGGCTACCAGCGTGCGTTCAACCCCTTTTGAGGATAAGATATCCCATTTCGCCCCTAACAATTTTTCCAGTACCAATCTCCCACTCACTATTCCCCGAGCCTTGACCAAGAGCTATTGCGCCATCCATGGTAGAAACATTCATTTTACCCATTGACCTTAAATAATCCTTGCCGAAATCGTAATTACAGTATCCTAAGAAAGAAGTAATTGCACCGTTATTGCCCAAAGGCATATCTAAAAATGCGTCCACGGCCCAAAGGGATATGTCACTAACCTTTTCCTCTTTATTCCATTTTTCGGTCATGGCATCGCTGTGTTGATAAAATCCGGCGCCTATATTAAAAAGCTTAGCACGTCCAAGGTTATTCATGGTCATGTAAGGCAGAAAGTCATTTTCCTTGTCGAAAAACTGCCACGAAAAATACCCCTTAACAGCCATATTATTGTTCGACCGCTCGGTAATACCACTTCCCGTATTCGGATTATTGATATAAAAAGGTTTTGCCACTGCAATCCGGTAGTTTAATCTATTAAGGTTACCTCTGGCATAAACCACTAACTGTCGTCCCAATCGATCGTAAGCCCCAGTAATAGGATAGGTAAACCCTGGATTATCCACAGCCAAAAACTCGGTTAACTTGCTGTTGTTAAATCTCTTTAAGCTCAACGGTAACCGTTTTACCCCTTTCGTTACCTTGAGGCAGCTTTATATTGACCCCTGTTTGTCCATCTTTAAACCTAGTATTCGCTGCGGAATAATGACCTTTAATCTTAAAATTCATCACATCCAATTGATAGGATGGATCGCTAATAGAAAGAAGAATTTCATCTCCATCTTTTTTGAGCATAAGTGCACAAGGTCTGTCCACTTCAATGCCGCCAAAGACATTTGATTTTCCGGCGGAATAAAAAATAACACCTGCTAACCCGCTTTCGTTTGACACAACCGATTGTTGATTTGCGTTGTTGATCATATCAAAAGGTGTATTTTCATGCAGATTTGCCATCAGAGCTTTAGAAGCGTTGGGTACCAACACATAAGCATACTTTTGATTGAGCGGCTCTTTTCCATGATCTATCCACAAACTAAAAATATTGGCCTCCTCATTCACATCCGCATATCTGTGTGCCACATCATACCAAGAACCTGTTACTTTGCCAGCTTTTAAATTCACCTTTGCATCGGCACTAAACAGATAGCCAATACTATCGTGAAGCAACCATTGGGGATTTGTAAATACTTCCTCTTTGTCCACCAATTTTTCACCCGATGGCGTACCAGCCCAAATACTGCCATCTAAAAAAGTTTGATTTACCGCTGTGGTTACCGTGTAACTGGTATCGGCTGTTATTCCGTTACCCAAACAAACTATTTTATCATTAAACATAAACCAGGACTTATTGGCTTGCAAATCATCCCGATTGTATTTTAGCACCGCAATTCCGTTTTTACCGTCGGAGACAGCCCCCACAAAATTATCGTCAATAGTGTACCCCCAAGCATTAGAAATCCTTATGGTGGCGGTATCCTGCACAATGGTAGTTCCTGGTAGTTTTTTCCAATCCCAAAAAGGAAATATATCAACATACTCCTCCTGGTTTTGATAGAGTAGCGTCATACCGCTTCCCAAATGGTAACCCTTCAGGTTTTCAAAATTGGCTGTTTCGTAGGCGCTCACTCTGTTTGAAGACAATTTCAGAGAAAAATAATAATTTTTTGAACGTTGAACTTGAAAGTCGGACTTCCAAAAATATTTGTTGCCCACAAGATTATCTGTGTTCTTTGCCTTTTCGTACTCCTCGGCATATTCAGGATCCAACACTTTTAGTTTATTAAGCAAAGCCAGCACTGTATTTCTTTTTTCCACTTGGGCACCTTTAAACATATGTCGTCCGCTTGCTGCAATGTCCATCCCCTTTTTCCAAAGCGTCCACTGGATTCCGTCGAGTACATAATTTCGTAACAAGCTTATTTTTTCCTCCTCAAATTGATACTCCGTCCCTTTGAATATATCAATCCACATGATCATATCAGCTAAAAAGGATAATCCGTAGTTTCCAAATTGCAACATAGCACCATGCTCGTGAAAAGAATAATCGGGTTGTATGGCCAACCTTCGGATTACAAGCTCATCTTTAATGGACTCACTGGCAATCCTAACCGTATCTGCATTTCTAAGAAGTAAGGATTTATATAAAACGTTACCAGACAACCATACCTTATTCTGTCCTGCCAATCGTATTTGCGATCGACTGAGTATCTTAATTCCCTTTTCAAATTGCTCGGGACTCAACTCGCCTTCCATGGCAATTAAAATAGGAGAAATAAATTTCGGAACACCGATCTGCGGATTCCACCAGTTGGGATTCTGGAAATCGTTATCGAGCCAGTAGTTAAGTGCCAAGTGCACTTTTTTTGACATTTTACTTTTATGATAATACTTTGAGCCCAGCTTTTGATAGGCTATGGTAAGTATTTGTAAGTTCCGCAGGTGTTCCAGTACAGGCCATTTGCCACGCTGAAGGTTTGTGTAATCAATCTTCTGCCATGCTCCTTTTTCGTCCATAGTAGCTAACAACGTATCCACTTTGCCCTCACTTACCGAATCCTGTAAAAAATTTGAAATAATATTTTGCCGTAAGGGCTGTAATTCAGCCGGATAGATGACTTTTTGCATTTTAGGGTTGGAACAAGCCGCTACAATAAATACAAAAGTAGCCATGCATAAAAGTCCGTCCATCTTTTTCATAATTCCATTTTTGCTATTTCTATATTTTCTTCAAGCTCCTTGATTGATTATTTTTAAATTACAAGCAGAACCCTAGCGGCCTGCCTGTCCGCAGACAGGGGTTCAACCTTTGATTGATTTAAGTATTTACCTGTGTACCTCTAAAAATGAGAATTAAACAGGGCTACCTTTTTGAGGTAGCCCTGTTGGCATGTATTTACTTGTTCCGTTTACTACCCGCCTGACGGAGGGCAGGAAGTGAACGGCAATGCATATTATTTAAGTACAAATGGTAAGTACCAATTACTTTCAACCATCAAACGTGCTTTAATATCAGCTTGTTCATTAGCAGGATATGATGCTGATATTTTATTTGCCAACCACGCAATACCATTGTTACCCGCTTTTTGACGACGGCGTGCAATTCTTATATAATCGTAAAACCGCTCTCCTTCAAAAGCCAATTCCCGAGCTCTTTCATCCATCATAATATCTTCGAGATATAGTGCTTTATCTGATGGTGATCCGAATTTTTTAAATTCTACAATTTTATTATTATCAGGATTAAATATATAGTATCCGTCCTTGTCAACATCTTTACCTTCAAATTGAGAAAACCCGGCCCTGCCTGCAACACCTAAACGGGCATCACCTGAAGCCATATAATCACCATTATAAATATATTTCTGAGCTACTGGGTAATCGAATCTGGGCGAACCGCCATCCTGATATTGACGATTAACCATAATCTCGGCAGCATATAAGTGCATTGATGCCGCGCGGTAAACAATAAAGTTAGCATCCTGGTCGAATCTACTTTTTTCTATTGTATATTTATAAGCTACGGTATCTACCCCTCGCATCATAATGTCAATTTCATCCCAGAAACCAAGACGCTTGAGATCCAACATCTTTTTCACTGTACTATCCGTAAGCGCAACACCATCTTTAACATATATATAGGAAGCATTATAACCTCTGGAAAAATCACCTGGCAAACCGTAACCGGGAATACCATTATCCCTGACCTTGGTAGTATCCATATATGGATTAGCTAAATATAGATTTATAATTTTATAATTCCTCCATTGAGATTCCCACAGACGTATAGATTTAGCCGTTGGTTTTACAGCGTAAGTATTGGGTTTGACGATGGAGAAATAACGTTGAAGAGGATTTAACTGCCAAGAGGATTGGAGTTTTTGGAATGGCAGTGTAAATATATGCTCATCAGGATAAATTTCTTTAAAAATGTCCTTCCAACTATCATTAGCAAATTGGCGATCTAGGGCGTATTTTAAATACACTGCGTTCACATCCACTGCAACCCTTCTTAAAAAGGTTGGCTCCACAATACTAAGTGCGTCTGTATAGTTATCAATATGCATATACATTTGAACCAACAAGGCTTTAAGCGCATCTTCGTTCCATACTGTTGTATTCCATGTTACATCATTAATTTGATCTTTATTGGAATAATCAACACCTACCACTCTAACCTTTTCCTGGATATCTTTTATACATCGACGAGTCATTACGTCTTGATTCAAAAACTTTTTATCTGTATAAACAAAGGTCGTATCAAAAGCAGGTTTGGTATCTTTTCCATTGGGAGCGTAATCAATATACACGCTGTCGGTATATTCTCCGGGTGAGTTTACATATGCGTTGATTTCTTCAATCGTATTTAGTGTTTCCGGAACATAAGGTATTTCATTCCATATCCTAACGGCATAAAAATAGGACCACGATCTCATTGCTACGGCCTCACCATACATACGATGATAGTTAGATATGGTTGAATTTTTATCGAGCACCTCGGGATGCTTATGTTCCAGTATCCTAATTACCTTATTACAAGCTGCTATTAGCTTATAAAATTTTGAGGGAGTAGCAAATCTATTGTTTTCCGTTATTTGAAAAGAATTTATTTCTCTTAAATCAGGATCCGCATTTTTTGTTACGGTTAAAAGATCGCCGCGTAATTCGCCTAACAATACAATCTGCTCAACCAAATCTTGTTGCAATCTATACAATCCCAAACTAATAGAGCGTAATTCCACTTCATCCCTTGGTACCTGACTATCTGGCAATACCAAACCTTGGTCGGGGTTTAAAAAATCATTACATGCTGTAGTTACAACAAGTAATAATAGAGCATATATTATTATCTTTTTCATGTGCTTATAATTTGTTGTTTTTTAATGCCATATGCCTGCCAGCCGGTAGGCAGAGAACTCGCCATCAATAATCATCCTCTTGTGTCAGATTTTTCTCCTGGCTCGTTTTATACTTCATTTTTTTTTAATTATACAAACTAATAAAATTAACCAAGGATTACAGGCCAATCTTCACACCCAGCATAAATTGCTTGCTTACTGGCATGTTGGCATAATCCACTCCTTGCAACATCATATCCTGCGAATAACTAAACTCGGGGTCGTAGCCTAAATATTTAGTAAAAGTAAAGAGATTGGATGCCGTTGCATAAACTTTGATAGAAGAAAGTCCTAAAACTTTTTTCTTAATATCATAAGCTAAGGTTAAATTTTTTAAGCGTAAATAAGAACCATCTTCAATCCATCTGTCGGAGAAAACGGCATTACCCATGGGATCATTCCAGCTGGCTTTTGGTACAGAGGTTTGTTGTCCTTCATACTGCCAACGCTGCAAAGTTTTTACACTCTGGTTTTCGAGTCCCGACAAGCTTTCGTTCTGTTGTCTCAAATAATTATATACCTCATTTCCATATACCCCTTGAAAGAACATGTTTAAGCTAATATTTTTATAGCGTGTGTTAATAAAAAATCCTCCAAAGAAATCAGGTTCAAAAGAACCTAACAACTGTTTGTCATTTTCATCAATCATATTATCCACATTTCCATCTGCATCAGCCACATTTTCGTAAATAGCATCGCCTGCTTTGTATGATAATCCCCTAGAGTTGTACATATTAGCCTCATTCGCCTCTTGCGAGGAAGCATATACCCCTTTGAAGCGATAGCCATAAAAACTATTAATAGGCTCTCCATTACGGTTTATCACTTGCATCTGTCCAGGGGCATCCAGTACTTTTTCTCCCGAAGTGATTTGATCTATAACCGTACTATATTTAGATAAGTTTAACCCTAAATCCAAAGTAAAATTAGGACGACTAAATACCCGCCAAAAAGCCTCTGCTTCAAGCCCTTTTGTAGAAAAAGATGCCGTATTATTGGGATAAGTATCGTAACCAAAGTAACTATCCTGCACCTCGAGCATGACCACATTTTCACTTTTATTATCAAAGTAATTGAGTGTAAAGTTAAAACGGTTGGCTAGAGCACTAAAATCCAAACCTAAATTCAACTGCTTTTTAGTTTGAAAAGTTAATTCATCATTGGCTAAACCTCCAGGAATCAAAACGCCAACTTCACGGTATTGACTAACCACAAAGTGAGAATAACTATTCACTTCACCCACATCATCATTTCCAGTGATGCCATAAGAAGCACGAAGTTTTAGCTCTTCAATAAAATTAACATTTGACAGGAATTTTTCACTAGAAATACGCCAGGCACCTGCAACAGAATAAAAAATACCCACAGGCGTATCCCCAAATTTAACCGTATTTGCAGCATTTTCACCTATACGTGATGATACATCGGAAGATAAAGTTGCCGAAAGGAGATATTTATCGGCATACGAATAGGATAAATTTGAATATAATGCACCCCAATTCCAAGCTCTATTACTTCCACCAATTAAATCGTACGTATCACTACCTGTCTGCAGATTAGTATAAGAATCACTTCCGGTGTTTCTACCAATACCAAAATCCTGATCGTATTGATTTTTTTGCCACCTTAAGCCCAATGCGCCATATAAAGCATGCACATTATTAAAAGTGTTGGAATAAAAAATACGGTTATCATTATACATCGTGTAAAATGAATTATTTTGTGCTTTTGTTTCATTCTCCACTTCATCCTCATACAAAAGGTCAAATCCTCTATTAGGTATGAACATGTATTCTTTAGAGTTATTTGAATTTAAACCCATAAGAGAATTAAATTTAAGGTGCTTAGTAATATCTCCCTTTAAATTAACCGACGTTATAAATTTATAATTTTTAGCCTGAGCTTCCGATAAATTAATAACAGATGTTGGATTTGATGTTCCCAATTGATCCACTTCATCTATTGTTCTCAGAAGATTACCTTGATTATCATATTCGTAAGGATTAAGCATAGGACTTTTCCACAAAGAGGATAACAAAGGATTAGACACCGAAGATAAACCAGACTCTTTAAGCATGGAGATACCGGAGGTCAAGCTTGATGCCACATCCATTTTTAACCAAGAGAAAATATCAAATGCACCAACAAGTCGAATGTTTAAACGATCATAAGAGGTATTTTTAATAATACCATTTTTTTGCAAATAACCCACAGACAAAGCATATTTAGCAATCGCATCACCCCCCTTTATAGAAAAGAGTACATTGTTCATGATACTATTTTTAAATACTTCGTCCTGCCAGTTTGTATTATGATTATAAGTTATAAAGTCATTCTCACCGGGAGTCACAAATAAACCCGGATAACCTTCCCTATACTGCTCCTCCGACATACTACTAGAGAAAAGAACTTCGTTAGCTAAGGTTTTATAGGCTTTGGCATTAAGCTGCGATAGCTGCGCTGGTGCCATTGAAATACCCGTTCTGTAATTGAAATCAATAGTTGTTTTGGTTTCTGTAGGATCCAAGGTTTTAATAATAACCACACCGTTAGCCCCTTTTGCACCGTATATGGCAGTTGCAGCGGCATCTTTCAATACTGAAATTTGAGAAATATCTAAAGGATCGATACTTGTAATAGGACTAAAGTTGTAACCTTCGATTAAATTATTGTAGATATTGCCGTTTTCAAGTGGCATGCCATCAACAATATATAAAGGCTGATTATTAGACAATAACGATGAGTATCCCCGAAGATATACAGATGCACCGGCACCTGGCATACCTGATGTTTGCGTTACAAAAGCGCCCGAAACAGCCCCTTGCAAATACTGTTCGGTAGAAGTATAAGGTTGGTTTTCGAATCCAGAAGGATTTAAAGCTTTAAAAGATGAAATTACATCTCGTCTTTCTTTATTATCCAAAGGAGTAAGAGCCTCGGAATATGGAGACTCCATATCCGAGCTTGTTACGTATATAATCACTTCTTCCTGGTCGAGCAAAAGAATCTTTTTGGGGCTATATCCTTCTAAAGGAGTCACAAAAAGCCATTCCTTTTCACTTACACGGGGAATAGTGAAAACGCCATCCTCTCCAGTAAACACTGGCTCTGAACCCGGAATATTAAGTGTGACCTGGCTCACCGGCTGTTTGGCATCATTCAACACACGACCTGAAAGTATTTTTGTACTTTGTCCTAAAATAGGTAAAGCCCAAAATACATGAAGCATTATTACAGATAAAATGGTTACGATTCTGTTCATGTTATGCTATTGTTGCGTTCTATAATAAAGAACTTATTAGTTATTATTGTTACTATAATATTCTAAAGAAATATAATCAATATTGAAACCACATTTTCTATAGTTTCGTCTGCTGGGTTCTACATATTCTAATTTGACTTCTACATCGCCATAGGTAAGAATATTATCGACTAAAATTTCGAATTTAATAAAGCCACTTGATTTGTCATATGGAATAAATCCTCCACTCACAGCAGGGTAAACACCTGGGGTCCTTCCCAATGCCACACTTTCGAAATCAAAGTCCATCTCAGGACCATTACCAATATCAACGGGATATGGCTTGCCATTTATAAAGAAATTATAGATACCGGTTACACTAGCTGCATTAATTCTTACGGTAAGCTTATACTTTGCAGGAAATATATTTTTATGTGTATAGGCTACAGAATACTCACCTTTAAAATTGTTTCCCATATCAACAAGTAAACTAGTTCCAAATTTTGATTTAGGATTCGAAATACTAACCGGGTCAAATTTTGTTCCTTTTACCTCTACTCCTTCCTTCCATGTCCAAGGCCCCTGTCCTATTTTACTTTCGTCTTTTACCAATGAGGTCATCACTATAGTGTCTTTCACTTTATAAAGTATTTCCGACACCCGGAAATCAATCAATTTATAGGCTCGTCCATTACTACTCTCAAAGTATTCAGGCGAAATATTCTGAGGATTTACATTTACACTATCGCCAACAATGTTTCGCGCACGACCAGAGGTAAAAGCAGCATATGGAAGTGAACTTGAAAACACACTTTGCTCTATCAAATCAGGCATCAATATATCATTTTGCCAACTAAATGGAATGCTGTCGAACGGAATATCCAAATTATCCGAAATAATTTGTAAAGCTCCATCATATTGTTCCTGGGTAAATAAGAGCATCGTTGCTTTACGTTCCCTAAACTCCTCGGAAATAGCAAAGTAATCTCTTTCAAATAAATTAACTGTTGTTAACACAGTATCATATACAGTTAAACCCTCATCGGTATAGCCAATGGGTGTACTTAAGAGTTTATCCAAATAAATAGAATCTTGGGAATCTATATAATTACCGTAAAATGGATTGGTTGCAGAAATATATTCATACAAATTGGGTTTAGGTTCCGCAACTCCCGCAATTTCATAATAGCGTCCATTATTTGTTAATGGACTACCTTTTACGATATCTATTCCATCAAAAGTATAACTAGAATCTCCCAGAGCTTCAATAAGACCAAACTTTCCACCCTTGGTTTGTATCAACCCTCGACCCTCAATATGATTAACATTCACATAAGACTCTGTAATAAGGTATTCTACTAATTCTTTATCTCCTAGTAATCCTTGCTCAATGTTAGCCATTGCGCTATTACTAGGTACAAAGAAGGTAAATATATTACCCTTTCTAAGTAAGGTGTCAATCTGATACTGTTCTAAAAGCTCAACAAACTGAGAATAATCCTGATTTTGCTTTAACAAAGACATAATATCAGTATCCACAGTAGCTTCTGTTTCTTTATAAAGATAATCCTCCAATTCTTGTTCCTGACAAGCAAACAATAGGCTTGACAACAATACTAATGTGGATATTTTATTAATTATATAACGCATGTTTTGAAGTATTATATTGGTTATAATTATTAAATTGGTTCAAAGATGATACGGTCAATTAACATATAACCGGGAATAACCGTACTCAGCTTAACTGTATGCGTGGTAAATTCAGAAAATTCGACTGTACCCAGCGTGTAGGTGCCAAAATTTACAACACCATTAAAACCACCTTGAGTAGCATCAATTACAACACCTACTTTTTTGTCATCAACATATCCCTGTATACTTGCATAAGTAGAAATTCCTCGTTTTAAAAGCACCCTGAAATTATACCTTCCAGCTAAAATCTTTGGCGTTTTATAAATAAAGTCTACATCACCATAAACTTCGATGTAATTATTTCCTCCCTCACTAGCTGACAACTTTGTATGTATTAAACCCCTTGTACCAATAAAACTGATAAATTTAAGATCCTCATCAAGAATTCGAAAACTACCTTCAGTATTTTCATAAGTCTTTAGTATTGGTTCGAGATAAAAATCTATACTGACATCTTTGCGTGCAGGTAAATAAGGATATAAAAGATGATCTAATTGATGAATCGCACCACTTCGGGTAACGATATTACTGTTATTAAGATCAACCTGCAAATAATCTATCTTTACGGTATCTTTATTATTTACCATCACATCAAAAACTCTTTTAGGATTCTTATTGATTTTTATGATGGAATCTAAATCTACAGAAATCGGAAAATCACCATAGGTATTATAAACGCTGCTGATAAATTCATCAATAAAAACACTTTGCTCTAAAATATGATAGCGTGCATATTTATTCACCAAATTTGTTGTATTGGTAAAATCCTGATTTGCAGCACCAGAGGGGTCAATAGAATTCACTAAATCATCGAACGAGAAAATATTATTAGCTGCGTAAAGCGCATCCGATTCAGCAAACAACGTGTATTCGTTATACACTGCACGGCCTAACTCATCTAGTTCAAAGGCGTTTAAAGAATCTGCTAAGCCACATTTTTGTAATAATTCAGCGTAAATAGTAAAACTACTACTTTCTTGCACCCATTCATACGAAGTAAACACTACAGGAGTCAGCATTTTATCAATGGTATGTATGACCCCATTATTTTTTTTGATATCTGTAGTCAACACTTTAGATTCATCGTTAACAGCATAAGAAATAACGCCATTTTCTTCTTTAAAAACAATGGTCAAAAAATAATTTGATATAGTTTTATCGGCTAAAGCACCATTGGGAAAATCATTAGAAGGTATCCGTTCATTAACAAGGTGATATTTAACAATTTCTGCTGAATATACTTCATCTTGTAATAAGTCATCAAATGTAGCGAATCGATCACTTTGTTCGATAAATTTAGTTACGGCTTCATTTGTTGGCAAAAACAGGGTATAACTATTACCACCATTACTGTTATATGAGCTGAGTACATCTGTTAAATTACCTGCATGCACAATTTCCGAAAAAGAAGAAAAGTTAGGATTGGCATCAATATACTGCATGATGTTTTCATACTTATCTTCACCTTGATTAAAAAGAATATCCTCTTTAGGGTCTTCTACACAAGATAAAAGGCCTATAAACAGTACAAAAAAGACCTGTAAGACCGTAATGTTGCTGAAATTTCTATTTATTTTCATCGTAATATGAGTTTTGCGTCAAGTTCTTATTCTTTTCAATTTCATCCTGCTTAATTGGCATAAACCAGCCGTTAGGATCGCTAAGGCGTGCTTGGTATACAAGCTGCTGCGACGAAGGAATACTTTTAACAAGAGTTTCAATAAGTTTATTCTTTCTGGCATAATCATTTCTTCTTCCCATACGCAACAAGTCAAACCAGCGTTTGCCTTCGTAAGCTAATTCTTTGGCACGTTCTAACAGAATGGCATCTTCAAATGCCTGCGTACTTGAAAACTGTGCGTAAGGTAGCATATCCGCTCGAACTCTTATTTTATTAAGATACACTAATGCTTTTGCAAAATCGGGTGTTTCCGATTGAGAATATGCTTCCGCTTTCATCAAGAAAAGATCGGCCAAGCGGTAAATTATAAAATTAGCACTATTAATTTCGGTACTAGAACGCAATTTAGTTTTATCGGCTCCAACATATTTCCATACTTGACGAGTATCAGAAATTGAACCATTACCTCTAATTTTTTCGCCAGCGTCGCTTATTGACACACCTAATATTTCATCGGCATAAAAACTCGAATATAAGAAAGGCTTCTCTACGGAGATGGTGGGATAAGTTTTAACGCTAACAGAGTTCGGTTGCTCATCTGCATCGTCGAAATAAATTTCAAAAATATTCTCCAATGTAAATCCTGCACTAAAATTCTTGAACCACTCATTACCGGGTACCAAGAAGTATAGCCCACTTTGTTCCACCGCATCGATGTATTTAATGCAATCGTCATACTCAAAATTCCATAAGGAAATATCCGCCAACAAAGCATTTACAGCACCTACAGTGGCTCGCGACTTTGTCATTTGATTTGTTGGATGCTCAGGCATTGTATTCCGAATAGCTATTAGATCTGCTTTAATAGCTTCAAGAATTTCTTCGCCTGAAGTAAGAGGTGGAAAAAAATCGGCTTGATCCGTTACTGTAGGTACTGTTATGTAGGGTACATCCTGAAAGATACGTACCAAGTAAAAATAAGTAAGACTACGTAAAAAGGTGGCTTCCGACACATACTGCGTCAACAGATAATCAGTGAAGGTAGGATCCTTGGCTTGCACACCTGGCGCCAACGCAATTACCGAATTACAAATGTTAATTGTTGTATAAAAATCACCCCAGTTTGCAAAAGACTGATTGGTTCCAATATTGGAAGTCATTAGATCAATCTCAGCTGTTTTACCATCTATGGGAATGTATCTCAACATATCGCCGCGTAATTCGCCATGTACAAATAAGGTATAATCTAACTTAGAAAAAGTTTGATACGCTCCTCCCAAAGTTGCAAGAACTTCTTCTTTATTTTTCCAATATTCATCATAGACTAAACCGTCTGTGGGTTTTTGATTTAAAAAATCCTCACAAGATGTCAGCGATATCAAAAATATCATCAATATCGCAATTTTGAAAGGGATTCTTTGTGATAATTTTCGTTTCATAATTATTATCTTTGATAGATGTATGCTTTAAAATATCTTTAAAAAAACCAACATTAAAAACTTATACTTACATTGATTGCGGTAAAAATAGGTGGTGGCACTGTACCATCATCTTTACCATACCATAAGGCCTCATCTTTCTTCATTTGAACTTCGGGATCCTGTCCGGTGTAGTTTGTAAGGGTCATCAGTTTTCTGGCCTGTATTCCTACTTTAAAACTGTTAAGATTTAGGGCTTTTAAAACACCATCGCCAAACGAATAAGTCAAAGAAATGTTATTCAGGCGTAAAAAGCTGGCATCCTCCACATAGCGATCCGATCCAAGATTATTAGCTGGATGGCTCAAGTATGCGCGAGGCAATATATTGGGGAAATCTTGCCCCGGAACACGCCAACGATTCAAAACTGCCTTACTCTGGTTGCTCGTGTTCGTCATACTTTCGGCAGATAAGGCTACTTCATTTACAATATCAAAACCGTAACGGTATAGGAATGATGACACTATTACCAATCTTTTATATTTTACACTGAATCCAAAACCTCCTGCAAAGTCCGGGTTAGAGTCCCCTAGATAAACCACGTCATCCAAGTCGATAATTCCATCATTATTTATATCTTGATATTTGGCATCTCCTCCCTCAAACTGACGTGTCTGTGCTCCACCATAACTCATAGGAATAGGTTTACCAGATGGACCCAACTTAACAGAGCCATCCTTATTATGGGCAACGGCATCAGCGGTTGTAGGATAAACACCTAAGTAGCGGAATCCGAAGAATGATCCTACGGGCTTACCAATTTCAGCTTTTAGAGGATATTTCCCATTGGAAATATCGGTTTTTTCGGTACCTATGTTTGCAGGAAAACTCAAGAATTGATTCTTATTAAAGTAGATATTGAAGTTTAAATTTACATTCCAGTCCTTTTGACGTATTGCTGTTACCCGTGTAGTAAATTCATAACCAGTATTTTGAATACTTCCATCATTATAAAATTCAAGTTTGTCGTATCCTGAAGAGCTGGGGACTTTATAATTTGGCCAGAGATTATCATCTGTAATCCTATCATAATACTCACCTGTTAACTCAAAACGATTTTTAAAGAAGGATAACTCAATACCTATATTAAGCATGGTAGAGGATTCCCATTTTAACTTCTGAAGTTGCGCCTGCTTAGGTATAACACTACTAATATCCATGTAGCGATTTATACTTTCGTAAATACCATGTCGCGAATAAGCTTTCACATTTGAACTACCGGCAAGACCATAACTGAAACGTAACTTACTATCATCCAAAAAAGTCCAACCGGCTAAGAAGGGTTCACCTGAAAAACGCCAGGCATAAGAAGCACTGGGAAAAGTTCCCCAACGCGAACTTTCACCAAAACTTGAACTTGCATCCGATCGCACATTCACTTGAAACATATGTCGGTCTAACAATTTGTAATGGACTTGACCTAAAATACCAACACTATTTATAATAGATAAACCAGACTGAATTGCTGTACGATTTGGGCTGGAAGCGGGATCCGTGATTAGCGTACTGGGTCCATTACCCGTTGATGTTTCAATAAATTCATCTTCATCCTGCCTGGTCTCAAACATTAAAAAACCATTCAACGAATGCACGCCATTTTTTATAGCCGTAAAATTAGCCATGAATTGCGTAGAAAGTAAAGTACCTGTCGTATTGCGTTCCTTGGAAAAGTTATTTTTATCGTCCAGCCACTTAGCTCCTATGGCAGTATAGGGCAAAAATTCCATATTTTTAGAATTCTGAAACTGAAAAGACACCGTTTCCTTTAACGTAAGCCATCTATTTAAATTATAAGTTAGTTTAAAGTTCGTCTGAAAGTCATCCCTAGCTTGGTCGTTATCACTAAAGGCAACTACTGCACTAGGATTAAAATATTGTACACCATCACCTTGGTAGTTCTTCAAAGGAGTGAAAAATTCGTCTGTTCTTTCACCATCAGAAGTATACTTATATATGGACATGTTAGGTGCCTTTTTATACGACAAACTACGCACATTATTTTTATTTGGCTCTTTGGGCTTTTCTTCCCAGTTATCATCCTTGTAGCTATTCACATAACTAATTTGCGTGTTCAAATTCAACTTAGTCGATATTTTATAATCTACGTTTATACGTGTTGTAAAGCGACTATTGGCTGTATTTTTAACCGTTCCAATTTCTTTTTGATAGTTCACAGAAGCATAGTACCGAGTTCTATCGCCACCTCCGGATATTCGAAATCCGAAATCGTCAACCTCACCAATTTGGGTAATCTCTTTCACCCAATCCGTATTTTGGCCATAGTTGTAATAATCGAGATATTCGGGATCATTCGAAATTTCTTTGGGCAAATCAATAACGCCATGGCGGTTATGATACATTTCTTGCTGTAACATCACATATTCATCACCATTTAACATGGGTATACTAGGAGATTCGAAGGAATATGATTTCTTATAGTCCACATCGAAACGTGTTTTACCTCTACTTCCCTTATTAGTTGTAATCTCTAATACCCCGTTCGCACCTTGCGTACCATAAACTGCCGTTTCGGCAGCATCTTTCAATACACGAACCTCTGCAATATCTGCGGGAGCAATACTCACCAAACTACCAATATCTTCCGTGTCGGCAGAGGCAAAATCCACATTGGCAGTGCTTACTTTCTGGACAATACCATCCACAACAATCAATGGGCTACTTCCACCTAAGCTACCTAAACCACGGATAGTTATGCTTGAACCACTACCGGGACTACCACCTCCCATAATATCAAGACCCGCTACTGCGCCTTGAAGTGCATCGTCGACCGAGGATACCACACTACCCATTACACCATCCATTTTAACAATGGCAGAAGAACCTGTTTGGTCCCTTTCAATAACGCCCGTAAGCGATGATGAAGTTCTTGCGGCAGTAACGGTAACCTCACCCACCATTTGATCATCAGAAACAAGCGTTACATCAATGGTAGATCTACCATTTACTTTTTCTAATACCGTTTTAGTGCCAATAAAACTATATTGAATAGTTCCATTGGGCGAAGAAATTTGTATGGTGTAATCCCCATCAATATTCGTGATGGTACCTTGTATTACCCTTTTATTGGCATCAAGCTCGGCTACCGTAGCCCCAACAACTCCTCCCATATCATCTTTGACCGTACCACGTACAATATGTTTCTGGGCACTTATATGGGTCGTAAAAGATGTTATAAATAATAATAACAATATGTATTTCATTATTCTTTAATTAGTTTTTATACAGATTTGTTAATTAAGCACCCTTAATAAGGCATGATTACTGTATTAATAAAATGCACTACAGTGTTGGACAAATAATATTTCTCCGCACTATTTTGCTCAAACATTCCAATCAAATTGGATTTTGAGGACGGTATCAATTGATCATATAAAACATTCTGATTTTTATCTAAAATTATCAAATTATCAGGCCGTGGTTCAAGGTTTAAAAACGTATTATTAAGTGTACGGTAAGGCCCTGTGGGTTGACGACCATCGGTAAAAATTAACTCTCCTTTTACAATATGAAACCTTAGCAGTTCTAAAAGAGCAGCATCAGAAAGATTGTCCACATTAATACTATTCAATGCTGCATCCGAAGGAACAAATATGGTATATCGTTGTGTAGGATCAATTAACTTATTACTAAGTGTTCCATCCGTATTTGTAAGTTTTAACCTTTTAAGAAGCGCTAAAAATTTAGTATTCTCTAAATGTTTATAAGTACTGGTATTAGGAAAATTTAACCACCCATTTGTTTTATAAACGTGCCCATTAGTAATTGGGAAATCTGTAATGCTCGAATAATTAACTGTGATCAAACTATCACCAGAACCATCAGCGTAATAACCAAAATATGAAGAAACACCACCCGAAACAGTATTATTCTCCACTTTAATATGACGACCATCCAATGTTTCAACAAACTCAGGATTAGCCTGACCTAGAATTGGTTGCACCCCGATTTGACCATATAGTTTACGCTTAAGAATGTTTTTATCTACATTAATAAACCTCAATTCTTTACGCTCGTAGGCGAAGATTACACTTGACCGTCCCTGAAGTGTTACATAAAGTGAGGAATCATTTGCTAAAGTTGCATCATTGATAAGAAACACAGAAAAATCAGTAGTCGGATCTTTCAAAGCAAACGTCAATCCTACCGCATGATAAGCATTCAAAGAGGTGGTATAATTAGCATCTAGAAATAGAGGAGCGGATACACTGGAAAAGAATTTTGGAACAACAGCATTTTTTAGTCCAATAACAGTACTGTTACTACCAAAACTGGCATTCTCAATAACAGTAATATCTTCATCATTAACAATGTCGTTAATTCCATTATAAAACCCGGCACTTATATCTTTTTTATAAATAGGTTGCGACGACATATGTGCCAACACTATACTTTGCTTTATATATTTTGGTACTTTATCCCAACTTCCCCAAGTTTTTAAATAATCATTAAAGAAATTAACCATGGCTTCATCCGTAGGTGCCAATAGTCCATAATGAAATTCAACCGTGTATTTGGTTGAATAAACTACTTCGTCCTGAATGTTCATTTCGATTCCATTTATTGTCAATTCAGGGTAGGATAAATCAAAGAGTGTTTCAAGCTCAGCTCCTTCGTCGGCTCCTTCCTGAGCTTGAGTTGCCGGTTTGTTTTCAGTAAATTCAGGGAAAGTATGTATTAATTTTAAAAATGTAGCATACGGGCCATCATTCAATATTTGTTCAGCATTCCTCAACGGTTCTACCACTCGGTCGATGGTATAAATAAAACCGTTTTCGGCAAATATTTCCTCGGCTACTATTTTTGCATTGGCAAAATAAATTTCACCTGACTCATACGGACGATTAAAATAAAAACTATAGTCTGCAGAACTTAGGCCTTGAGCTTGCATAAAACCATCGTAAAAAAATGGAACATACTTTGGCGAGCTATTATATACTGTACGTTTGATACCTGAAGTACCGGGCACGATAATATCATATGGATCATCGCCTCCCACACGATTTATTGCATACGTTTTATTAGGTTCACGAAATAAAGTCTTATGCTTGAAGGCTGTAGGTTTATTATTGGATATATCATTCATGCTAATCCATCCGCTAGGAGAAAGAGACTGCAACTGCTCTTTGGTCCATGGCATGGGTACAATATGGTATTTTACAATATCAGCCTTAACAGATAAAAGTATTTCACTAGGGTTAGCGGTGCCATACTTATCCATCAGGTAAATTTTCATTACACTATCCGTAGGGACAAAAGCCGCATAAGTACCTGTTTTATCCACAATCTTGTCAAAACCAGTATCCATCATAAACTGTGAAAAAATGGACATGTTTTCCTGACCAGATATTTGTGTGTAGAGTTTACCCGCTAACCATTCAGGTCGTTGATATTTATCTAACTGGTCAAATCTATCAACACAAGAAGTACAAAACGAAACAGCAAGCAATACGAGTATCGCGTGCGTTAAAAATTGTTTCTTTTTTCGATTAATGATTGTCATAAAAAAAATTTTCGAGGTAATAACATCAGGTGTCTTTAAAATAAAAACAATAATAATTATAAATAAAATTAGCGCACTATGGTAATTAATATACTACTTGAGCATAAAAAAGTAAAAGTGCAAACTGTAAACATAGTAATCAATTCATATGAAGATGATAACATGACTATCGTTTACAAAATATCAATATATAGATTGTATAGGGTAATAGTAATCTTTTTAGGTTTAACGGCAAAGTAATAGTTTTAAAAATAACCGATTCAATAAAATGAGGTCAGATGCCATCAGAATGACATCCGACCTCAAAAAAATTATAATTTAATCCTTTGAATAAAATATTTACTTCTTAAGGAATTTTTCCACGGATACATTACCGTTTACATCTGTCATTTTAATAACATAGACGCCACCAGTTAGTCCGCTTACATCTACACTAGTGCTAGACGAAGTTTGAGACATAATCATAGTACCCGATAGTGTATATACCTGAACTGAAGCTAAATCAAGTCCTTGTATGTTTAAAACATAAGTAACAGGCATTGGGAATAGCACCACTTTAGTTGCAGACTCAACACTACGATTAATTGAATTATAATGTCCCTCTACGTTCAAGCCATAGATCGCTTTAGCGATACCATTAGCTGCTCTTACTTCAATCTCGTCATCCACGTTCATGAAACCAATCGTACGTTCGAAACCAGCTTTATCCAGGATTCTAACTGTTGCACCTTCGTTTGCATAAACCAACGACAAGAAACTAGCAACTGTAGAGTTCAATGGAAGCTCCATAACCTGCATCTTAGCCTGATCAATCTTTAAGATATTAGAACCTAAGATTGCTTTACTGCTGTCATAACCAAAGTCAAAAGTATAATTCCAGCTATCAGAATTCTCTGCAACCACTTGAAGGATTACATTTTTACTTACCATTACATCAACCTTAACCGAATCTAAGTTACGAATTGTTAAAGGCTGTAAAGCACCAGTAGTAGCATCAAGCACATTTAATATAGACTTTTCTGCCACTTCGAGGTTCGCAATGGTCTCTTTAAGTGACATGCCAAAAGTTACACCAGAAACTTTATTACCGTTAACTGTTAAACCAGAACCTGCCTTAGGAGTTAATGTGGTATTGTTATCCAAAGGTGAGTTGATTAAAGCATAAATCGTTCTTGACCGTCCGTCACCAGAAGTCACTTCCAAAACATCACCTTCCGCTAAACTTTGATCAACGGTCAATACCGTTTCACCACGCTTAAATTCAAATGTTTGAGAAGCATCCGCTTTATCCAATACTAAAGCAATGGTTGTAGGCGTATAAGCTACTATATTACCCGTAATTGAAAGGTCATCGTCATCATAACCAGCAGTAACATTTAACTTCAAAGAGGTTACCGTTGACAAGTAGTTAGTAATAGGATCCATCGCATGAGCTCCCAAGCCGGCAGTTTGGTGACCACCAACTACTATCCATTCAGAACTCTCAGGAGTTTCACTACCGCCACCCAAAGGATCAACATTACCTTTACTAACCGATGGTTTACGAATTATTGAGTTAGCTCCACCTATTTTTATTCCTGCAAGAGAGTCTGATATGACATCAAAACGATCGATAAGCTCATAATCATCAGGATCTGTCACAATCTTGGTACCATCTAAAATGGAATCGTTAAGCACTTTCAACAAATATGTATAATTAGTTGTCCAGACTGGAGTTTCACGATGTAGAATTAAAGTTGAATCCCAAGCATAAAGGGTATTATCAATTTCATTCCCTCTAAAAATAAAATCCGATTCATTTCTAATTGCGATATGATTTTCATTTGTTGAACTCATACCAATACCCGCAACAAATACATCACCACCTAGTACCCAAGGGTCAGTTTGATTATCGTCTCTTAAGAAACCTCTGCGTGCTCTATCCGGAAACTCCGTGTTATTCGTAAGTGCCCACTCTTCAAGACTACCATCGGCAGCCCATCTTTTAGAAGGAAAATAATGTGTTTTATAAATCTTAAGTTGGCCGCCGTTTGAATATGATCCAGCATCAGTACCTATAAGTGTTGCAACCGCTGACTGCCAAGTTTGACCAGCATTACCTCTTACATATACATATTGACTCATGTCCAAATCTTCAGTACCGGGGTTATAAAGTTCCACAGCATATCCTTGGGTATTGATATTATGCAGTAATTGTGAGATAAATGGTTCTGCATAATTTGGTTGTACAGGTGCATTTCTCTTTACAAACAGGAAGTTATACGTTAAACTAGTAGTATCACTCTCCGCGGTTACCGTAACTGAAGTTGTACGTTGTTCAAAATTACCATCAATATCCACGGCATTTTTCACTTTAATTTTTGATTTAAAATCCTGAGTTATAAAATGGAAAGCAGGAATTTTTTTGGCATCAGAACGTAACTCTATAGTATATTCCGTCTTCAATGGATTGAAGTCTGGAAGCGTGTCGCCAACAATCCAGCTTGGGTATAAAGTTTTATCAACATCGGGCCAAGTTACCGTACTTAAAAGGGCATTTTCACTTACAACATGATCATCAACCTTTATAAAATATTCCTTTACAGTACCTTTATTTTCAGAAGTTACTTTCAATAAATCGCCTAATTTAAGGTCGATGCGGGTTGTAGCATCATCTACAAATACAATTTCCATTTGCGCTGCGGCAGGTTTATCCAAATACTTGTATAAAGTATCGATACGTGTTGCGAAAGGCACATTAATAATGGAATCCATGGCTGTACCTTCAACCACTGCATAAACAAAATTTGACCAAGATCTAGTAAAAATGGTATCATTTATCCCGGTAGCCGGATCGTTAACAATTTCTTCGTTAACATCAAGACGACGTCTAGGGAAAACCATAGCAAGATCAGGCTCTGCTTCACGAACTTGTAATGTATAATCGACTTGCTTCAACACATCTCCTACAGCATAGAAAGAAAACTTATCACCTGTACGAGCAATATATGCTGCCGAATCTGTGAATGAAGCATTCTGGACGTAAGCCCAACTCATTCCTAAACCTAAATCGAAGTAGCTGGCAAGCTCATCGCCACGAACTAATTCCCAAGGTACAGAAATAGTTTTTGCTGGTTCGTTAAGAATAATGGTTGCAGGATCGTTTACGGTATAGTTAAGATCATAAGTGCCATGTACACCTACAGTAGTAAAAGCAGCTTGTCTTGAACTATTTTTTGGTACTACCAACCATTCTGAAAATTCAGCATCAGCACCACGAGAGGAGTCCCAGTTTAAGTTACCTTTTTTAACACTGGCTTTACGCACCATAACACTAGTAGTCATGGCATCCGCAACACCAGCGATAGACAAGATTGCATTCCCTTTTAAATTACCTGTTCCCTCTTGCTTAAAAAAGTTAAATTGATCGATATAAGTAGGTTGATATGTAACGCTATCCGTGGTATAGAACCACCTAATCAAATAACCGGCCGAGGCGTCTCCACGCAACAACTCTTCAGTTGGAACACCACTATAAACAGAGTCTTTTCCAAAACATTGCCATTCTGGTTTATCAATCCAACCATAGGTATTATCGGACTCGTCTTTGTGTACAAACTGATTTCCTAGCTCAGCTATACGCGTATTATGCACTGGAATACCAGTTTGTCTCACGTTATCATGATCCCATACTGTAGCCACAACATAAGATTCACCTGGCTGAATAATTCCTTTTAAATAAACTTTACCAATTTGTGCCTCTAAAGTTGCGTTAGAACGAGTCTGAAAATCAAAAACACTATCAGATACAGTAACAAGTCTAGTATTGTAGAATACTGATTCTAAAACGAAGTACTCGTTCTCAGATGTTGCCAAATTAATAGGTGTTGTACCTACGTTGGTCAACTCCACATAAGCAGTAGCTTCACCATCAGGGCGTACTTCCGTAATAATTAACTTCGGAAGGTTTAAGCCCGGAATATTAATGCGATCGGCCAGCGCATTAAACTGTATCGCCATAATGACGACTAGAAATAATAGAAAATTTTTTTTCATAATACTACATTTTAATTATTAATAATTTTTACACAAAACTTGTATCCTGGTCATTCGGGGATTTTTAAAAATAGCATACTCGATACTTAAAAACCTATTAAAAATTTTACCCGGTAAAAACCTGTTGGTGCAAATACCAGATCACACGCTTTGCTTTAATGAATTAATTATTGTCAAAATTATCATTTCCCCACAAATTCCAATACTACTATTGTTGCATAGACTGTAAATATTGTTGCACTTTGATAGAGATGTTGCAATAACACGACATGAGTGACAGTATTTTACATTTTAGCTTCAACAAACTTCAATTTTCTTTCACATTTGTTAATGTATTCTTTTTGTATTCTCCACACTACTGTGGTACGGTTTTAAGTACAACCCGTTTGCTGAAGGCTCTCCTTACGCAAAGTAACTTTTGGTCTTATGATTCAATAATTTTAATTAATTCCTGGTATAATTTTTAAATGCACCTGTTGGTTATTATCAGGCCATTTTAAAATAATGAGTTGCTGCGTGCCGCTGTCCCAAATAAAATCTGTAGGATTATTACCATCTTTCGATTTAAACACCTCAAAGCCATAATTTTTCAATGGGTTGTGACTTATAACAAGACCATCGTTGCAAATTACCGAGAAACCGTCGGGATAATGTCTGTCGGCACCAATGAATATGCGGGATGCTCCTTTGCTATTATCCGCTTTTAAATAAACATCAAGGCTTCTAGTAGCAAAATCGTATTTGAATGATTTAATATCTCCGGCAATAGCTTGGGGATATGGGCGGGCAATGATATCTGTAATGTATTTTCTTTCTGTTGTTCCAACATTTTTTATATCGCTAAATATTGCCCAAGTAGAAATACCGCCACTCAAAAAGTTTTGCTTGGATTTACTTCCTAAAAACCATGCCTTAATCGATCCCACACCTAGGCTATCAAATAACTCGGCTGTACGAATGTAAAAATCCATGTACTTTAGCTGACCTAGATCACCAGTAATGGTAGAATCTGTGGTATCAAAAGTAGGAAACCCCCATTCTCCGATTAAAATTGGAGCCTTTAACATATCCGATTCCTTATCAAAACGTAACATGGTAGGCTTTAACCATTCCTTTTTTTCTTGATAAATATGAGGGGCAAACAGTAAATTTTTACGTTTTACTGAGTTTGTGATTTCGGCATATTGGTTATTGTTGATGGCCTCTCCTTTATTCATAAAAATGGTTTGTATTTGATACATTTTCGTATCATCAATTTTATTACTTTCATCTATCAAAAGCTGATAAAGAGGTATTAAATGTTTGTTGGTTAAATCCTCATAAGAAATATCCATCGTAAACTTTCGAGGTTCGTTTACCAAGTCGTAACCTACAACCGAAGAATTGCCTCGATAACGATTCCAAATAACTTTCCAAGCATCCAAATATTTTTGATGTTGGTTGTTTGCATTTTGCCAAAAACTCTCCCATGTAAATTCTTCAATGCCATACAGGGTCATTTTAAACAGAGTTTTAATTCCTGCATTTTTTCCCATTTGCACAAGAGAATCCAATTTCAATAGGTAATTATCGTCAAGTTTAGCACCAGGGAAATCACTCAATTTACCCAATTCTAACCTTATCACCTGATGATTTGCACCCAAACGTACCATCCGCAAATAATCATCTGAATTAAAAAACACCTCATCATTGCCCATATTGGTATTTACAACAAATCCTCGGGCAATGATATGACGCCCATTCTCGTCGCGCAGACCATGTTTAATTTGTGCCATGGAAGTTAGGCTACTAATCACAAAAAATAAACTAAGAATAATATACTTCATATAAATAAGTTAAATGTATTCGATTAAAACTACTCAAACTAAGTATGCTCAATTGATGGCCATATTTAGCTATTGCAATGCTATCCTTTTAGTAACGTTTATTTGCACCGGTCCAAGAAGCCCAGCTGAAATTAACGGACTATTTTTAGTGTAAAATTGTGCTGTGCAAAAACTGGTGCGTTCACTTTGTGGCATGGGTTGGTTATTGACATACCATTGTGGCATTTTTTCGCCTGATTTATCATATCCGTCATTCGCCGGGAAACGTTCATCGCCAATCAATCGGTTTGTCCACTGGTTGGTAATCTCAATTTCTAATTTGTTTTCACCAGTTACAAGTGCGTTTGTAATATCAACTGTAAACGGCGACAACCACAGCACGCCCAAATCCTGTCCGTTTAATTTAACCTGAGCCACTACGCTCACCACGCCAAGGTCAAGGGTAAATACATCTTGTGGAGAAGCTGCACTTTTATTGAATTGAAATGATTTTCGGTAGATAGCTGTTCCTGCGTAATACTTAATGTTCTCATTGGCATTGTCTTTCCAATCTGTTAGCGCATCAAAAATATGAGTAGCCTGATAGTCATTTTGTTTCAAGAACTCAACTTCCCATGCGCCATCTATACGTTGCGGTTCGGGTATATCATTTACCTCAACACTTCTATTTGCTCCAGAATTTAGTTTCGCTGAAAAAATACCATTTTTATTCACAAGGAGGCTTAGCTCATTTTTATAGTTTAAAACATAGGCTGCTCCCCCACTCTGATCTACTGATTCAATCACCGAATTTACACCTTTGGACGATTCACGAAACACTACAAAAACGGACTCTTGTACTTGTAGACTAATCCATGCTTTTGTAATTCCATTTTCGTTAATAAACTGACCCAATTTTGTTATCTCACCATTGACGGGATTCCATAATTCGGGTATTTTTTGGTTTATTCTAAAATCGCATTCAAAACGGCTAGGTTTATCATCACGATTATAAAAAAAGTAAATATCTACGTTTTCACCTTTCCGATGCGTGTAGCCCATGTCGTCCCTAGCAACAAAACTTAAGTCGCTTACGATGTTGTTTTCTGTAAATATCTGTGACCAGTTAAAATCAAAATAGCTTTTAGGCTGACTTTTAATATCTGCCACCAATTTCTTAAATTCCGATTTAACAGTGTCGGAAACCATGTAGCCTATTGGTTCAATTGTTTTTATACCCACCACAGGTATGCCGGCCAAGGCAATTTTATGAATCTTTTTAAGAGATGGCAGCGACAATTTTTCACAATGTTTTAGTACCAACATTTGATATTCTGTTCCCTCAGGAAGCACTAGTTTTTCATTTTTTATTTGGATGCGGTTGATAAACGCATCGGCATTGATACAATCAAAATTTGTTTCGACGGGGATGTTGGGTTCAAAATCTTCGCGGTAAAAGGGTGCATTGGGTGCCCCTTCGCCAATAAAAACCAAGAGGTCAGAAACAGGAACTCCTTGCCTAAGCATATGCGAACCACGAGCCATGTACTTAAACCATTGCGCTCCGGCATTGTACCACCATGTGTTCGTCCGGTCGAAATGAAAGCCCCATTTGTCCAGTGTCATTCCGGGTTTCACGTGCGTATTGGCCTGATGTGCAAACCGGTGCAGCATAAACTCGTTAATACCATCCGTCCATGCCGAATCGCCTTTTTGTTTTACCATAGCTGGGTGTCCTTTCCAGTTGACAGTTGGAATCGAAGTAAACGATTCGGCCGAGATAATATTCTTACCATAAATATGACTTCCGGAAATGGCGGCTTCCATCATTTTAACAGGTCGCCATAACCAAAACTCACCCATGTTTACGTCGGCCATTTTGGCCACATCCAGTTCGTTAATCAAACCATCGCCATAAGGTTCAAAATAAGTTCTTAAACCGTCCTTATGGCACAGTTCGGTAAAATAGCCATAATAATTATGGGTGGTAAGGTCGCAGGTTACTTGTCTGAAATCCCCTAAAACCGCATCCGAGGCCTCGGCACTTTCAACAAACCGCCCTGCAAAAAGTGGCAGAAACTTTCGCATGTCGTAGCCTTTTTCACTCAAAAAAATGGAATCGAGCTTATCCGTCCAATTTTGCATGGCCATTTCGTAACTATCTATCTCGATGTACTGCATGGCGTTTATGCCTTTCAAATTTTGTATCGCCTTGGAAATAAAAGCATCATAATGCGACTTCAATGCTTTTTTGCTGAACTTATCGCACTCCAAGCCTCTACCTTCGATGGACGAGGGTGAATTTTCCAGTCCGTTGGTGGTATAACCAAACCGCAAAATGCTATATTTTCCATTAGGTAACTGCGCCACAAGTGTACCATCGGAATCCATTTTACTTGACAAGTCAACGATGGTTTTGGGATCGATTATGTGCGATTGACCAGGAGAACCTATCGGGGCAAGTTTAGCATCATCGATACGGTTAATACCAATGCGAGCAGTAAGCTGGCTGGGCGTATATTTTGAGGACAAGTTGATTTCTTTTACTGCGTTCGTACGCTTAAATTTAAGGCGGAAATAACGGGCCGCAACTGGCTCAAATCGGTCAAAGAAATCCACTCTTTGGTGCACCGTTTTATGCTTGAATAAATCTTTAACCAAAGTAAAATCCTTACCGTCATTCGAGGACCAGAGTTCTGCTTCGCCCCAACGGTCTTTAATAACCATGGACAAAGATTGTATCGTTCGTGGCTTTCCATAGTCGAATTGAATCCATGGATTATCGCCAGAAATATAGGCCTCATTATCTGGATTCCCATCTGTCAACAGAGCCACATTGGTATTTTCATCCGAGGAGGTGACGATTGCCTGCGCATTAAAGTCCTCTATTTCGGTGGTCAATGCAGGATAAGCCAGTACGGCTATATCCTCATAAAACCCTTTCCGGGTAAAAGGTTGACTTAAATAAGTATCTATTTCGCCGCCATCCACCATAGTTTCGCTCCAAACCACCATTTTCATACTGTTTTCTGGCGATATCCAAGGCCCTCCACTCGATGACCAACCATCGCAGTTATGGAAACCAAAAGTTAAACCTAAACGTTCGCATTCCTGTGCGGCATGTTTTATCATGGCATGATGCTCTTCGGAGTTGTAAGTAATATTACCACTGGGAATATTAGCCGAAACATTAAAAAGCAACACTCCACCAAGTCCTACTTCGGCAATAGATTCCAGGTCTTTCGTTAAGCCTTCTTTGCTCATGTTTCCACTTAAAGCATGCATCCAGGTTTTGGGTTTGCTCGCCGCGGGTGGATTTTTGAACTCACCTTCTAAACTTGAGTTAGTGACATCCGCACTACAACCCGAAAGAAGAAGGTAAAATAACAAAAGGAATACAAAATTAATTTTCATTGGTCTGTGATGTTTGTTAAATAATTGATGCTCTATCCATTTATCCAATTTTAAAAAGGTAGTGATAAAAATCCATTTAGGGATGCCATATGGGTAGAATCGATTGACCACCTACATATTTCGTCCCGTATGGGACGAGATTTCTCCATTTTGAAATCTCGTCCCATATTAGGTACCTAACGGCACCGCAAGATACGCCTTACTCTACATCCGGGTTCCGCTGGAGCTCTATCGGAGGAGCACTGGATTTATTGAATTAGACACTTTGTCGATACACAAAAAATATTTTATCATGGGTTTAAAACCCCTGTTGATCTTTACTTCCGTTCACTAAAGTGAACGGCAATAGTGAACGGCAAAAGTGAATGGCAATTACTAAGCTGTATCCATTAGATTTAAAACAATAAGGTAAACTATCTACCTAAAGATCTATCAACCTATAGACCTACCGACCTCTTTAAACCTAATTTAAACCAACTGCCGCTTTGGGGCCATCGTAATCATAGGTAAACCAATCTACATCGATAAAACCTTTTTCTTCTTTTTCATTCCAGCAAAAGAATCCAAGACGATCGCCTGTCCATTTCCCAAACGCAATGGTAAATTCAGGGCCAAAACGCTGGTATGTTTTTCCATTTAAGCTGTATTCGTAAAATGCTTTATTTCCAGTATTTGATGTGCGAATGTAAATGATATCACTGGTAATTTCAGGCCCCATCGTTTCACTGGCATAATTATCCATAAAAAACAGATTCTGTTTTCCTGAATCATCCACTTTAATACCTAAAAGATGATATACTCCGCCAAAGCGAACAAATCCAGCCCTCTGCCCTACTGCCATATTCGAAATGTCAAATTTGGCTTCTGCTGTTCCGGTGGTCATTCCCATTATTCGTTGGCTCAAAGTATTGTATGCACGCCAAAAATCAGTGTCTGATCCATCATTGTTTGTCCACTGATTTATCGCTGGCCCTGCACCAGATTCTGCTGACAAAGGAATACCTGCTTTTAAACGCAGCCATCCCTGTCGCTCAGTCAGCGACCAAAATGCATTGCGCGGGTTGTGGTTCCATTCCCACTGCGGCCCCAAATTACTTGCAGAAAAATCATCGTCGCTTTGAGGTGCTGTTACCGGAAAACCCTGAATAGGTTTTTTATATTGAACAACCGGTTCGCCAATACCATCATTGTTCACATCAACGCCAATTATTGGCCATCCATCCACCCAAGTTACAGGCTCTAAACATTGCGGACGCCCTTGGAATGGAGTTTCGATATTTTGTATTAATTGGTGTACATACCACCACGAACTGTCGGGTGCTTGCATTAGCGCACCTTGGCTACAACTACGCTCAATTCCGTTACCACGCTGCAAAACAATTTTCTTTTCGTAAGGACCATAAATACTATCTTTTGATCGAAGAACAACTTGTTTGCGGTCGTTTTGAGCACTTGGGATTTCTCCGGGATTTTCTGGGTCGGTGTAAAACCACTCTGCCATAAAAATATACCAAATACCGTCAAACCTATAAATTTTAGCAGCTTCGGCTCCTAGGGCTGTGTAAACTAACTGGCCTTCGTCAAGGATTTCAGTTCCATCCCAACTCATCTTATAAATTCTGTTTTCATTTCCGGGAAGTATGTTTTCTTTTGATTTTTGCTTACCGGCAGTATTACAAATCAAAAAAGCCTGATGGGTCTCTTCATCCCAATACACGGCTGGATCATCTAAAACCAACTCGGGTGGTAGCATTTGGATAGGTGCGCTCCACGGGCCACGAATATCCTCAGCTTTACTTACATACAAACCATGTTTAAAATCAATTTGATAACAAAACCAAGTTCCTTCGTGGTAGGCTAAATCACCAGCCCATACGCCAAACGGATATCCACTCATGCGATCCCAATTGTATTCAGGAGCCCACGATAGACTATCCCAAACATGACCCACATTTGTCCAATTTACCATATCTTTCGATTCCAAAATCAACATTCCTGGCGACATGTGCTGTTTCGAGGTGATCATATAGTAGGTATCACCAACCTGTTCCACATCCGAATCGGGATAATCGCCATTTAAAATCGGATTTATGTAAGTGCCATCACCTTGATCGCCCCAACTACCCGTTTTGGCTGGTGTGCTTGTTGATTTTTTTTCCGTGGCACACGAAAAAAACACGATAGACAAAAAAAGCCAATAACCCAAATTTTTCATTACGCTCATTTCAATTTATTTAATAAATATTTAATTCGTTTTAATCTTCCTTTTTAAACAATGCTTGTATACCTACTTCCGAATTTGGCATAAAAAATTATAACTTTCAGGGGCGTAGGGAGCTATTTTATTTGCCTGAACAGCAATCAATTGATTCCCCTTATTATCCACTACCTTAATAGAGGCCAACTGATAACCTTCGTCAGGAAATACACTTACTTTAACCGATTCATTACTTCTGCTTCTTGATGCTGTTGTAGATAGTGTTCCATGCATTGAGGTTTCAATTTTTATCTCATGTAATGGATTAGGAGTAGGCTTATTATTTTTAACAAATTCAATTTCTTTGAGTTGACAAAGCTCAACATTCTCACCATTAAAAGAGATAAACACGGCCAATTTACCTTTTAACCCTCCTATTTTCTTCAATGCATCATTGTTCTCAATATTCGATATGGGGATTTCAATGTTTTCGAAGTCACCTTCTTTAGAAGAAGTTGGTAATACATCCATGCTGCCAATTTTAATATGCTTTTCCACTAAATTTGCATTTTCGGGTAAAGCAACAAAAACGGCTAGTTGCGTGGAGTTAATCAATTTACAATTAAGCTTAAGTTTTAGTTTATCGCTCTTTTTAACAGCCTTATTCCCAAAATTGAAGTATTTAAAACCT
>JAGXIO010000229.1 GCA_024635555.1 Saccharicrinis sp. | reverse complement strand
TACTTTTTTAAGCTTCCATACCATTTTTATTTTGCACCTCAACAAAATAAGTATATTTGCAACATCAATCAAAGTGTAAAATAAATAATATCAACTAACTATAAAATTTAACGATATGATTATCGACAGTCTGGAAAATGTTAAGCATTACCGAAATCTTAGCGAGAGAATTAAAAAGGCATTTGAGTTTTTGGAAGAAATTGACTTTGAAACCATAGATCCGGGAAGATACAACGTGGAAGGCGATGAGATATTTGCCTTGGTAAGTGAATATAATACAAAAAAACCCTCCGATGTACTCCCCGAAGCGCACGAACGTCATATCGACATACAGTATATGATTAAAGGTGAGGAAATTATGGGATATGCTCCTTTGGAGGATCAGGATATTTTAAAACCTTATGATGCCGAAAAAGATATCGTTTTCTACCAGTCGCAAATTAGTAACCTAAGGGTTAGCGAAGGTATGTTTGCAGTGTTTTTTCCTACCGACGTACATGCTCCCGGTATCATGGTGGAAACCCAAAAACCGGTTAAAAAGGTGGTCGTAAAAGTGTTGGTGTAAGGGGATGTGGTGATGTGAGGATTTGGTGATGTGCTGATGTGTTGATGTGGTGATTTGAGGATGTGAGGATTATTTTCTGTGAATTGAATACTTTACTGATTAAAAAATAACGCCACTTTGCAATTGCAGAGTGGCGCTTTTTTTATCAAATGTGGGGATTAATTCTTGTTTTCATCTTCTTCATCTTCCCAAATAGGGTCGAATTGGATTTCAGTTACCACACCGTTTTCGAGCCAAAAGTTAAGGTTTACATCGTAAAACGATATTACCTCGTGATCGGGTATTTCAGGTGAGGAAATGTCCTCTCTTTCGTATTCCCCAATATCCAGTACTGATATTTTTGCGAGTAGCTCGTCATCCGAACTTCCTATTAGCTTGAGCCCTTCCAAAATAACCTCTGGATCGCTTATAGCAATTGTGTTTAGCCGCCAGTCGTCAAGCTCATCAAACGACAAAGACACCTCATGCTCGTCGTAATGATAGGCTTCGGTGTTGTCGTTTTCTAATTCGCTACTGGTGTAGGAATCAATCTCGTCGGGTTGACCCCATATCTTTTTTACTTCCTCGCGGGTCATTCCAAAAAGGATTTTATCCAGACCCTCTCCTATTAAAATATTTTTCATGGCACCATTCATTAAATAACTTACTTTTTTTATGCTAAAATTTGTTTGCAAATTATACGCAATATAAGGGAATAATTACGCAATACAAGTTAGCGAAAGTTTTATTTGAACAGGTGCATGGTTAAAAAGTATTAAGAATTTGTTTAAAATCGCGCGAGCAAGTAATCAGATAAAAGTTTTCAGGAATCTCCTCGGCATGTTTTTTAATCTGAAGTCCGGTAATCATAAAAGGTATCTGTGGGAACTCCTCTTTGTAACGATTTAATTTGGCCGCTATGTCGTAATTAGAAGGAGGATTTACCATAGAAGTAAAAAAAGCATCCGCTTTTTGAATTTTATGTATAGATTTTAAATCATCAAAAGGCACCGACATTCCAAGGTAAATTACGCTAAAACCTTGTTTACGCGCTAAAAGACTATAAAAAAGCAAGCCTATTTCGTGAAGTTCACCTTCAGGCAAGAAAAAGATAATTTGTTTATTACGGTGTTCAGTACCCATCTCGTTATCAATAGCCACAATAAGCTTTTGACGTATTAAATTACTGATAAAATGTTCCTGCGCCGGATTAATGGTTCCGGCTTGCCATAAAATACCTATCCTGTCTAAAAATGGGAAAAGTATTTTTTCCACCGTGTTCTCAAAACCTATTTTAATAATGGAATTAGTTAGAACACTATTAAATTTGCGTTCGTTAAGATCCAACATGGTTACCACCAGGCCTTCAATTTGAACATTGGTATTGCCATGATCCAAACTTAGGTCTATAACCTTTTCTTTAAGCTGATGATTATTAAGGCTGGCTATTTTAGATATTTTCAACCCATTTTGATACAGGATGGAGATGTTTAGTATCCGCTTTAAATCATCATCGCTATACTGCCTGATATTGGTTTCAGTTCTCATTGGCTCAATAACAGCATATCTTCGTTCCCAAATTCGTATGGTATGCGCTTTGATACCCGAAATTTTTTCTAAATCTTTTATTGAATATACTGCCATATCGTTAATTAAATTTGATCCTTGTTAATTAAGTGGTTTGCTTCTTGTTTTTCGATAGTAATTATAAATTTTCGCTATACAAAATCGTCTCTAAAGCTACTATCTATTAACCTTTATTTCTTTAATTTTGTTCATCAAATTTAGAATAATAATCATCAAAACAAAGATTACCCCCTAAAATTAAAATCAGAGCGCCTTCGATTTACATTCCTTTGCCAAATGACAACTTAGATGTACACCGAATGCGCTCTACTTATTGTTATGTAACGCTTTAATAATTAATACATAAGCTTAAAATTACAGCTTTTAATTTGTAGGTGCTAAAATTACTTTATCAATAACGTGGATGATGCCATTGGTAGCAACCACATCAGTAAGTATAACTTTTGCACTATTATTTAAAGTAACACCATTGGCGTTTGCTACTATACTAATCTGTTTTAAGGCTAAGGTATTTACGGAACTTGTTTTCACGCTTGCCGCAGGAACAAAACCATTTACAACATGATATAACAAAATGGGCGTAAGTGCTTCTTTTGAAAGATTAGCCAATGATGTGTTTAAAGTTGTTAACAACTCAGTAAACGCTGCATTCGTTGGAGCAAATACCGTAAAATTATTTGTATCGTCATCTAAGGTGGCGGCTAAATCAGCTTTTACAACAGCTGCCGTTAAGCTCGATAAACCGGGGTTAGCGATAGCATGATCTGTTATTGACTGAGGTGTAATCACTTTGTCAATAACATGTACAACACCATTGTCGGCCATGATGTCGGCTTGAGTTACCTTTGCCTTACCATTCAACATCAAAGCTTCCTTATCAAAATAAATGGAGTAAAAATATCCATCTTGTTTTTCACTGGCCGAAGGATAATAACCTGTTGACAAAGCAGTTGACTTATTGCTTCCTCCCACAACATGATACAACAGAATTTTTTTAAGTTCATCTGTTGGAATTTGATCCAATGAATTTAGTTTTAATTCGGCCAAAAGAGCCTGAAAGGCAGCATCGGTTGGGGCAAAAACAGTATAATTTGTTGAACCGTTTAACGTGCTTACCAAATCAGTCTTGGTAAGGGCTTGAACTAGGATGGAAAAATTTGCATCAGAAACAGCGATGTCCACAATTGTATTTGTTTTTGGCATCACATCCTTGTCATCGTCATCATCACAGGAGGTTAACGATACTCCAAGCGTTAAAACTGCTGCGAACATTAAGTAAAAACTCATCTTTTTAATTTTCATAATTTTTGTTTTAAATGTTGATTGATATTTATATTAACTAAAAAAAATTGTTAGCCTGTCTTTAGGCATTACTGTTTTTGTTTAATTATTTAAACCATTACTTAAACATACATTTTGGTATTTTTGTTCAATTTTTTCTGCTTTTGATTAAACACCTATTATAAATCGCACCTATTTAGCCAGAAACAGGGATTCAACTATCCCGAAAAATTGAGTTAAAAGATTAACTTTGTGGCTTCAAAAAAATCAGATTAGACCATATGATAAAATCAATGACAGGTTTTGGTAAAGCTACATGTGAGCTTTCGGACAAAAATATCAGCATCGAAATAAAGTCGCTCAATAGTAAGCAGTTAGATTTAAACATGCGCTTACCCAATATTTATCGCGAAAAGGATTTGCAGCTAAGGAACGAGCTTGCAGCTAGGTTAGGTAGAGGAAAAGTAGATGTAAGTTTTTACATTGATTATTTGGGAGCTGAAAAAAACGTGTTTATCAACAGCACTGTTATCGAAAACTATTACAATCAATTACTACCGATATCCACTAAACTTGATTTAACCGAGAAAAGTGATTTGCTAAAGGTTATCATGAGCTTACCGGACACGGTAAAAATAGAGCAAGCCGAATTGAACGAAAGCGAATGGAGCACTATTTTCGAAACTTTTAAATCGGCATTAGATAATCTGGACAATTTTAGAACACAAGAAGGCGCCGTGCTACAAAACGAAGTGGTACAAAGGATAAATAATATACGCAAACTCCAGGCTGCCGTTGCACCGTTTGAAAAGGAACGAATTACTAAAGTTCGCGAACGGGTAATGGACCAACTCAATGAGTTAAAGGAAAAGATAACTTTGGATCAGAACCGTTTTGAGCAAGAAATGATTTTTTATTTGGAAAAACTAGACATTACGGAAGAACATGTACGTTTGGCTAATCATTTAAACTACTTTATAGAAACTATTGAAAACGAAGAACAGGTGGGGCGAAAACTTGGCTTTATTACCCAAGAAATAGGGCGCGAAATAAACACCATGGGTTCGAAGGCCAATCATACTGAAATTCAGAAATTGGTGATTAGAATGAAGGATGAGTTGGAAAAAATAAAAGAACAGAATCTTAATGTGTTATAGCTAATAGCTGATGGCTGATGGCTTATAGCTAATGACCAACTGCTATTTGCCAATAGCTAAACAATTTTTTCAACCCAAAAATCACCTGTGAATCTATGACTAACGCACAACTCCACATTGGCAAATTAATTATATTTTCGGCTCCTTCGGGATCCGGTAAAACAACTATTGTAAAAAGCTTACTTACCAAAAATTTCAATCTCGAATTTTCCATATCAGCCACTACCCGGAGTATTCGAGGTACTGAAAAGCACGGAATAGATTATTATTTTTTGAGTCCCGATGAATTCAGGGAAAAAATTAATACCAACGAATTATTAGAGTGGGAAGAAGTTTATACCAATAAATATTACGGCACTTTAAAAAGTGAAGTGGAACGCATTACATCCAAAGGGAAAAATGTAGTATTTGATGTGGATGTTATAGGGGGACTCAACATAAAAAAAATGTTCCCAAATAATTCTATTGCCATTTTTATTCAACCTCCCTCGATAGAAGTACTTAAAACCAGACTTATTGCCCGTGGCATGGATGCGCCAGAAGTTATTACACAACGCCTTGACAAAGCAGTAGAAGAGCTGACTTATGCCAAAAATTTTGATCATATTGTGGTAAACAATGATTTACAAAAAGCGATAAACGAAACGGAAAAACTGTTAAAAGCATTTTTAGAATGATCAATAAAAACAAGATAGGTTTATTTTTCGGCTCGTTTAACCCGGTCCATGTAGGGCATTTGGCCTTAGCCAATTTTATAGCCGAAAATACCGATTTATTCGAGATTTGGTTTATTGTGAGCCCTCAAAACCCTTTTAAAGAAGAGAACGATTTGGCCGACACGTCTCTGCGCATGAAAATGCTGGAGGCATCCGTAAGAAAATATTCTAAATTTAAAATTTGCGATATTGAATTAAACTTACCTACCCCATCCTATACCTATCTTACCCTAAAAGAACTCCAAAAACGTTATCCAAATTTTAATTTTACCATTATCATGGGTTCCGACAATGTGCAACAATTGCATAGATGGAACAAAGCTGAGCAGATTGTACAGGATTATGATTTAATGATATACCCTCGTCCCGGGTTCAAAATTGAGAATAAAAATTTAAACCTTAAACTTGAAATTATTGAAGCTCCGGTTTTTAACATCGACTCCACCACTATTCGGCAAGGCATAAAATTGGGTAAAAATTACGAATTTATGGTGCCCAAAGAAGCTTATGACTATATAGTTAAAAACGGCCTTTACAAATAATGAGTCGTAGTTGTAAAAACCTCATATATTATGTTTTCAAAATTGGTGGCCATTGAGCCTTTGAGTTTAATACCGGCAGCCGAAAAGCAGCTGCATTCTTTTGCCAAAGAAGTTATAATGTACCCTGACATACCTGCGGATGCCGATGAGATGGCTCGACGCATAGGAGATGCAGATGCGGTTTTGTTGAGTTACACCTCGAATCTGGGAGCCGAAACATTGGAGAAATGCCCCCATGTAAAATATATTGGAATGGCCTGCTCGTTGTACTCACCCGAGAGCGCCAACGTGGATATCACTTATGCCAATAACCGGGGAATTACCGTTACGGGCATTCGCGATTATGGCGACGAAGGTGTTGTGGAGTATGTTTTAAGTGAGCTTATCCGCTGTCTGCATGGTTTTGGTACTAATAAGGACGGAAGCCCGGCAAAGCCATGGAATGGATTAGCTAGGGAAATTACCGGTATGAAGGCAGGTATTATAGGTTTAGGTAAATCGGGCGGTATGATTGCCGATGCACTTCATTTTTTGGGTGCCGATATTGCCTATTTTTCCCGTAACGAAAAGCAATGGGCACGCGAAAAAGAATATCGTTTTTTGCCGCTCAACGATGTCTTGAGCCAAAGTGAAGTGATTATTACTTGCCTAAACAAAAACACGGTGCTTTTGCATGAGGCAGAATTTGCCCACATGGACAACCGCAAGATATTATTCAACACCGGACTCTCACCTGCCTGGGACGAAGCAACCTTTGCTCAATGGATAGAAAAAGATAACCTGTGCTATTGCGATACATTAGGTGCACTGGGAGAAAAACATTGGTTAAACCATCCGCATGTGCGTTGTGTGCAGGTATCCTCAGGCCGCACAAGTCAGGCATTTGACCGATTGAGCGAAAAAGTGTTGGCCAATATAACAGAATATCTTGACCCCAATAAATAGTAGTTCTATAAAAATAGCCCAGGTTAAAACACAATGCGCGAGGTGATGTTACGTAGGGTGTTCACCACGCTCCATCCGGCAATCTGGGCTGTTTTACTGTAAATATCAATCACGGCCTTCACTTGCTCGTTGTTAATTTCGATGCGGTGCTTATCGCCCACATATCCGGGTATAGAAATCACCTTTACCTTTGTATCTCCAGGGCCCACAGATACCAGAGATGTGGCAACGGCCACAATGGATGATCCATTTTTTAGGGCTGGAATTGCTAGCTTTCCGTAGCCTACAATAGCCAGTTTTTTCATCATAAATTGGTTTTTATGGATACCTCATATCCGCAAACTACATAAAAAATTGAAGTTCCCGATTATTTATGATACAATTGATTCGTAATTTGTTGTTTTTGGAGTCTGCTTTGGATAATTATCCATCATTCGATGGGTTCCAAAGTTGGCATTTT